>NZ_NFIL01000059.1:0-10295 GCF_002161755.1 Flavonifractor sp. An4
GCAAGTAACAGTCCTTACGCAGCTGGCAGACCGTATTACGCGTTGCACGCGTCCGCGAGGAACAGAGGGCTATGCCCGCATAGTGACAACCACCAGCTTCGCTGGTGGATGTGTTCATTGATGGAAATTAGAACTTCACGCGCTCGGCAATATAAGCCCTGACCTGGTCCATGGGAATGCGCACCTGCTCCATGGAGTCGCGCTCACGGATGGTGACGCAGTTGTCGGCGGGGGTGTTCTCGTCGCCCACGGTCTGGAAGTCCAGGGTGATGCAGAAGGGGGTGCCGATCTCGTCCTGGCGGCGATAGCGCTTGCCGATGGAGCCGGCGTCGTCGTAGTCCACCATGAAGTCCTTGGCCAGCTCATCACGCAGCTGCTGGGCGGGGCCGGCCAGCACTTCCTTCTTGCTCAGGGGCAGCACGGCACACTTGAAGGGGGCCAGAGCGGGGTGGAGGCGCAGCACGGTGCGGATGTCGTCGTTGCCCTTCTTGTCCTGGCCAACCACTTCCTGATCGAAGGCATCCACCAGGAAGGCCAGGGTCACACGGTCGGCGCCCAGGGAGGGCTCCACCACGTAGGGGATATAGTGCTCGCCGGTCTCCTGGTCGAAGTAGGTCATATCCTTGCCGGAGACGTTCTGGTGCTGGGTCAGGTCGTAGTCGGTACGGTCGGCCACGCCCCACAGCTCGCCCCAGCCGAAGGGGAAGAGGAACTCGAAGTCGGTGGTGCCCTTGGAGTAGAAGCACAGCTCTTCGGGGCTGTGGTCACGCAGCCGCAGGTTCTCCTCCTGCATACCCAGGCTCAGCAGCCACTCCTTGCAGAAGGAGCGCCAGTACTGGAACCACTCCATGTCGGTGCCCGGCTTGCAGAAGAACTCCAGCTCCATCTGCTCGAACTCACGGGTACGGAAGGTGAAGTTGCCGGGGGTGATCTCGTTGCGGAAGGACTTGCCCACCTGGCACACGCCGAAGGGCAGCTTCTTGCGGGTGGTGCGCTGGATGTTCTGGAAGTTGACAAAAATACCCTGGGCGGTCTCAGGCCGCAGGTACACGGTGTTCTTGGCGTCCTCGGTGACGCCCTGGAAGGTCTTGAACATCAGGTTGAACTGACGGATGTCGGTGAAGTTGTGCTTGCCGCAGGTGGGGCAGGGGATGTTGTGCTCCTCGATGAAGTTCTTCATCTCCTCCTGGGAGAAGGCGTCGATGGGCTTGGGCAGCTCCACGTTGTTCTCAGCGCACCAGTCCTCGATGAGCTTGTCGGCGCGGAAACGCTCCTTACACTCCTTACAGTCCATCAGAGGATCGGAGAAGCCGCCCAGATGGCCGGAGGCCACCCAGGTCTGGGGGTTCATGAGAATGGCGGCGTCCAGACCCACGTTATAGGGGTTCTCCTGGACGAACTTCTTCCACCAGGCCTTCTTGACGTTGTTCTTCAGCTCCACACCCAGAGGGCCGTAGTCCCAGGTGTTGGCCAGGCCGCCGTAGATCTCGGAGCCGGAGAAGATGAAGCCCCGGCCCTTACACAGGGTGACGATCTGCTCCATGGTCTTTTCGGTGTTTTTCATGGTACAATCAAACTCCTTTTGTTTGTGGTTACCTTCCCCCCTCAGGGGGGAAGGTGGCCCGCAGGGCCGGATGAGGGGGCGCGGGATAGAGGGAACCCCTCATCAGTCAGCCTACGGCTGCCAGCTTCCCCCCACAGGGGGGAAGCTCATGCTTGGCTCAGAGCATAAAAAACGCCCTGAGCCGTTTTTCGGCTCAGGGCGAACAAAATGTCCGTGGTTCCACCTGAATTCGTACCTGGCTGGTACGCTCTTCGTTCCCGGTAACGGCGGGGGACCGGCGGGGCATTGCCTCCCCGCGGCTCACGGGCGCCTTCCCTCCACCTCCGCCGAAGCCTTGCACCGTCCGGCTCCTCTCTGGTGCGGAAACATGGGGGTACTCTTCCCGATCACTGCCTTATCGCGGGCTATTCTATCATTTTTTCCCCCTACCGTCAAGGAGAAAAGGGGGAATCCTCACCGGCGTTCCATAATTTCGTCCAGCAGGGCGTGGGCGGCCTCCTCCTTGCTCATGAGGGGCAGTTCCTTGGCCCCGTCGGCGGCGATGAGGGTGAGCACGTTGGTGTCCACCCCGAAGCCTGCACCCGCCTGCTTCAGGTTGTTGGCGGCGATGAGGTCGATGTGCTTTTTCTCCAGCTTCTTTCTGGAGTTCTCCACCATGTCACGGGTCTCCATGGAGAAGCCGCACAGAAACTGCCCGGGCGCCCGGTGTTCCCCCAGCCAGGCCAGAATGTCGCCGGTGCGGCAGAGGGGGAGGGAGAGGTCGGAATCATTGCCGCTCTTTTTGATCTTGTCCTCCGCCACGGTGGCGGGGCGGTAGTCGGCCACGGCGGCAGCCTTGATGATGATATCCTGGTCGGGGGCACGGCTGGTCACCGCGTCAAACATATCCTGGGCGGACACAATGTCCACCACCTCCATGTAGGGGGGCTTTTTCAGGTTCACCGGCCCGGACACCAGGGTAACAGAGGCCCCCCGGGCGGCGGCGGCTTTGGCGATGGCGTAGCCCATCTTGCCGGTGGAGTGGTTGGTGAGATAGCGCACCGGGTCCAGAGCCTCCCGGGTGGGACCGGCGGTGACCAGCACCTTCAGGCCGGACATATCCTTCTCGTGGCTCAGGGCGTGGAGGACGGTCTCCAGCAGATCCTCCGGCTCGGGCATTTTGCCCTTGCCCACGGCCCCGCAGGCCAGACGGCCGCTGGCGGGCTCCACGATCTCCCAGCCGTATTTTCTCAAAATGTCCAGGTTGTCCTGGGTGACGGGGTTCTCGTACATTTTGGTGTTCATGGCGGGGGCGGCAATCTTGGGGCAGTTGCAGGCCAGAATAGTGGTGGTGAGCATATCGTCGGCCAGGCCGTGGGCCAGCTTGGCCAGCACGTTGGCGGTGGCGGGAGCCACCAGCACCAGATCGGCCTGGTCGGCCAGAGCGATGTGCTCCACCTGGAACTGATAGTTGCGGTCGAAGGTGTCCACGCTCACCCGGTTGCCGGTGAGGGACTCAAAGGTGTGGGGACCGATGAACTCGGTGGCATTTTTGGTCATGAGCACCTGGACGTTGGCCCCCTGCTTCACCAGGGCGGAGGCCAGGTTGGCGGATTTGTAGCAGGCGATGCCGCCGGTGACCCCCAGCAGCACGGTTTTTCCTTTTAACTGCATAGCAAGAAGCTCCTTATGATCTGTAGGGACGGCCTTCCGCCGCCGTGATGTGTCCCTCAATTATAGCAGACACAAAGTAAGTTTTCCACATTCCCATTGCATTTTGGGGATAAAACCGCTATAATAGCTCCGGCTGTCCCCGTCGGGGACCGCTGTACTCTCAGGAGACGGCAGGTCCCAGCCCATCGGTGGTCAGTCACCCAAAATATGCGCTGTATCCTCTTAAGAGGAACGGCAGCTGGAGGTAATTGAATATGAAAAAAGCGCTCACCCGGTCTCAGCGGAGCAAGCAGGTGCAGGGTATGGCCATTCTGGCTATGTTTACCGGCATCATCTTTTTGCTCACCTTTACACCCCTGGGTCTTATCGACCTGCCTGTGATCAAGGCCACCATTCTCCATGTGCCGGTCATCATCGGTTCCATTCTGCTGGGGCCCAAGAAGGGCGCGTTCCTGGGAGGAATGTTCGGTCTGTCCAGCATGATCAAAAATACGCTGGTACCCGGTCTTTCCTCCTTTGTGTTTTCCCCCTTCATTCCCGTGCCCGGCCTGGACCGGGGCAGCCCCTGGGCCCTGTTCATCTGCTTTGTGCCCCGTATCCTGGTGGGCGTCACCCCCTGGCTGGTGTACACCCTCATTAAGACCCTCTTCCGCAAGTCCAACGCCGGTATCCAGACGGTTGGCATGGTGATCGCCGGTATTGTGGGCGCGCTCACCAACACCGCCCTGGTCATGGGCTCCATCGGCGTCATCTTCACCGAGGCCTATGCCGCCGCCCAGGGCATCCCCGCCGACGCGGTGCTGGGCTTCATCCTGGGCATTGTGGCCGCCAACGGCGTGCCTGAGGCCATTGTGGCCGCCGTCATCACCCCCGCGGTGTGCGTGCCCATGGTGCGGGCTCTCAAGCTGGAGAAAGCTCCCGCTGCCGTTCAACCCGCCTGAGATGCTGCTCACCGTTGACATTGGCAACACCACCGTTGCCATCGCCGGCCTGCGGGGGGAGCAGGTGGCCTTTATAAAAAAGCTGCCCAGTGACCCCGCTCTGGACTGGGCCGCCGCCCTCAAAGAGCTGCTGGAGGGAGTAAAGGCCAAAGGGGCCGTTCTCTCCTCGGTAGTGCCCGCCCTTACCGGCCCGGTAGGGGAGGGGCTGAACGCCATCACCGGAAAGCCTGTCCTGGTGGTGGATAAAACCACCCACACCGGTCTGGATCTCAGCGGGTACGACACCGCCAACCTGGGCATGGACCGGGTGGTGGACTGCGTGGCCGCTCTGGCCCGGTATACCCCCCCGGTGGCCGTCTTTGACATGGGCACCGCCACCACCCTGTCGGTGGTGGACAAGGGCGGCCTCTTCCGGGGCGGCATGATCCTGCCCGGCCTGGCCCTGTCCCTGGAGGCCCTGTCCGCCCGGGCCGCTCAGCTGCCCCCCATCACGCTGTCCGCGCCGGAGGGGCTGCTGGGGACAGACACCGTGTCCTGCATGAAGTACGGCGCCCTCTACGGTGCCGCCGGAGCCATTGAGGGCATTGTCAGGCGTCTGGAGGAGGAGCTGGGTCCCCTGACGGTGGTGCTCACCGGCGGCAACAGCACTCTGGTACGCCCTCTGCTCTCCATCTCCACCGCCTGGGAGCCTCACCTGACCTTCCTGGGATTAGCAGAGATTTGGAAACAAAATAACTAATGAAAAAAGCACGCTGCACAGCAGCGTGCTTTTTTATTTCTCTTCTTTTTTCAGATCTTTCAGCAGCTTCAGCTTTTTGTGCTTGTACCACACGCAGTTGAAGATGTTGCCAATGATGAGGATATTGCCGCACAGGTAGAGCCACACCAGCATGATAATGATGGAGGCCAGGGACCCGTACACCAGGGAGTACCGGGAGGACAGGCCGATGAACCAGGAAAACAGGATGGAAAAGACGGAGAGCACCACCGCGGTCAGAAAGGCCCCGGTCATTACCGGCGGGCGTGGTTTGCCCTGGGGGGCGGCCACCCGGTACACCAGCATCACAAAGAGAAACACCAGCAGAAAGAGGAGCAGAAAGCGCATCCACTGCCAATCCCAGGGCAGGGAGTTGGTATCCAGATGGAGCAGCCGCTCCGCCGCCTGGAAGAGCCAGCCGCCGGTGAGGAGCACCACCAGGGAGAGAAAGATGGTGACCAGCAGCAGCAGGGCAAAGAGCACGCTGGCGATCACCTGCCGCAGGCCCCGGTAGCCCTTACGGCCGTAAATCTCCTCCATAATGTTCATCAGGGCCCGGAAGGCCGCCGAAGCAAAGAACACCGTCATGAAAACCCCTGCAATGAGCAGGCCGGGAGACTGATTGGTGGTGATATAGCCCACATACTCCATCAGAATATCCCGGGCCGCCCTGGGCAGCAGGGGGGAGGCGGCAGCCAGCACCTCCTCCAGATCCACCGGCAGCAGGCTGATAAATGCATTGATGCAGATGAGCAGGGGAAAAAAGGACAGGATGAGAAAGTAGGCCAGCTCCGCCGCCGAGCGGGAGATGTGCTTGGAGAAATAAATGTCCACCATCTCCAGCGCAAATTTCACCGGCTTCTTTTTCAGCAGCTCTTTGGGCATGGGCCCACCTCCCGGACACAGGTTCCTTTTAGATATACCATAAAATGGAAGATATTGCAAGGGGAGAGACCGGCCTGTCCCGTTTGGGCAGCAAAAAACCGCCTGCATGGCAGGCGGTTTCATGTTGACCACAGATTAGGCCAGCTTGTTCAGCTTGATGGTCATGGCGCTCTTCTTGTGCGCAGCGTTGTTCCGGTGCAGCAGACCATGAACCACGGCCTTGTCGACCGCCTTAACGGCCACCTTGTAAGCGCCCTCGGCCTCGCTGCGGTTGCCTTCAGCCAGCGCAGCCTCAAACTTCTTGATGTCGGTCTTGAGAGCGGACTTCGCGGCCTTGTTCTGCATGGCCTTGGTCTCGTTCACCAGGACACGCTTCTTGGCAGATTTAATATTCGGCAAACCAAACACCTCCTCCGATGACGATAGTAAATACACATAGTTTGCCTGTGCATTTTTACATTCTAGCAGGAAGCAAGAGAAATTGCAACAGTTTTTTTTAGGTTTTTTCACTTTTTTTGTATATGGGGCCGCTCTCCGCAAAAAATAGAGGCAAGCAGCATACAAAACACCATATCTTGGGGTGTACAGGAGGACGTATATGGAACAAAGACGGACGGATCTGGCGCTGGAGGCCGCCCAGCTGTGGCGGGAGGGGGGCAATACCGGGGAGCTGCCCGGCGTGACTCAGGAGGAATCCACCCGGGAGGGCTACCCGGTGACCACGGTCAAAGTGCTGGACGGCCGAGGGGCAGAGGCCATTGGCAAGCCGGTGGGCACCTATGTGACGGTGGACCTGTCGGCTCTGGTTCGCCGGGAGGAGGACGCCTTCGGCCGGGCGGCCCGGGCGGTGGCGGCCGAGCTGAAAGCCCTGCTCAAGCTGCCGGAAGGGGCCCCTGCCCTGGTGGTGGGGCTGGGCAACCGGGCTATCACCCCGGACAACATCGGACCCGCCGCCGCCGACCACACCATGGTCACCCGCCATCTGGTGGAGCAGGTGCCGGAGCACTTCGGCTCCTTCCGGCCGGTGGCCGCTCTGGCGGCGGGAGTGCTGGGCACCACCGGCGTGGAGAGCGGGGAGCTGGTGCGGGCGGTGACCGAGAAGATCCGCCCCTCCTGCGTCATTGCGGTGGACGCCCTGGCCTCCCGCAGCCTGAGCCGGGTGTGTACCACCGTCCAGCTGGCCGACACCGGCATCACCCCCGGCTCCGGGGTGGGCAACGCCCGGGCGGCTCTGGACCGGGCCAGCCTGGGGGTACCCGTTATCGCCGTGGGGGTGCCCACGGTGGTGGATGGGGCCACCCTGGCCGCCGACTTGCTGGCTGAGGCGGGCCAGGCCCATCTGGACCCCCAGGTCCTCCGGGGGGCAGGGGAGGGGCTGATGGTCACCCCCAGAGACATTGACGCCCGGGTCACCGACCTGGCCAAGGTGGTGGGGTTCGGCATCAACCTGGCCCTCCAGACCGGCCTGACGATGGAGGACGTGGAGCTGTTTCTTAGCTGAGGAGGCGGATACAAAAAAGACCTGCTGCAATCATGCAGCAGGTCTTTTGCCTTATTCTTCGTCCAATTTAAGCACGGCCATAAACGCCTCTGTCGGGATCTGAACCGTACCAAGGCTCCGCATCTTCTTCTTGCCCGCCCCACAAAGAGTTTGCTCTTTGTGGGGACCCCATTTTATTTCATATGCTCGGCGGAAGTGAATTCCGCCTGCGCCAAGGTTTTGGGACGTTGCCCCAAAACGCTTGTACGGCGCACAGCGCCGCCCCGCCTTGCGGGGCCCCGGAGGGCAACAAGAAGATGCTTTTCGTTTACTCCTCGTCCAGCTTAAGCACAGCCATGAACGCCTCTGTCGGAATCTGAACCGTACCAAGGCTCCGCATCTTCTTCTTGCCCTCTTTCTGCTTTTCCAGCAGCTTCTTCTTACGGGTGATGTCGCCGCCGTAGCACTTGGCCAGCACGTCCTTGCGCATGGCCTTCACGGTTTCCCGGGCAATGACCTTGCCGCCGATGGCGGCCTGGACCGGGACCTCAAAGAGCTGACGGGGGATGTTCTCCTTCAGCTTCTCGCACAGCCGCCGGGCACGGGGATAGGCCTTGTCCTTGTGGGCGATGAAGGAGAGGGCGTCCACCTGGTCGCCGTTGAGGAGCATATCCACCTTCACCAGCTCGGAGGGCTCGTACCGGTCCATTTCGTAGTCCAGAGAGGCGTAGCCCTTGGTGCGGGCCTTCAGGGTGTCGAAGAAATCGTAGATGATCTCGCCCAGAGGCATGGAGTAGTGGAGCTCCACCAGATTGGTGTCCAGATACTGCATATCCTTGTACTCGCCCCGGCGCTCCTGGCACATGGGCATGATGTTGCCCACATAGTCGGGGGGAGAGACGATGGATACCTTGGCGTAGGGCTCCTCCGCCATTTCAATGACGGCGGGATCGGGGTAGTTGTGGGGGTTATCCACCATGACCACGCTGCCGTCGGTCTTGGTGATGCGGTAAATGACGGAGGGCAGGGTGGTAATCAGGTCCAGGTCAAACTCCCGCTCCAGCCGCTCCTGGATGATCTCCATATGGAGCATCCCCAAAAAGCCGCAGCGGAAGCCGAAGCCCAGAGCCACGGAGGATTCCGGCTCGAAGGACAGGGAGGCGTCGTTGAGCTGGAGCTTCTCCAGGGCGTCCCGCAGGTCGGGGTACTTGGAGCCGTCCTCGGTGTAGATGCCGCAGTACACCATGGCCCGGGCGGGGCGGTAGCCGGGCAGAGGCTGGTTGGCGGGAGAATCGGCGCCGGTGATGGTGTCGCCCACCTGGGTGTCCTTCACGTTCTTGATGGAGGCGGTGAAGTAGCCCACCTCGCCGGCGATGAGCTCCTTGCAGCTCTCCATGCCCAGGGGGAGCAGGTGACCGCACTCCAGCACCTGATAAGTGGCGCCGGAGGCCATCAGCTTCACGTTCATGCCGGTCTTAATGGTGCCTTCCATCACCCGGAAGTAGACGATGACGCCCCGGTAGGCGTCGTACTGGCTGTCAAAGATCAGGGCCTTCAGGGGGGCATTGGGGTCCCCCTTGGGGGCGGGGACGTTCTTCACGATGTCCTCCAGCACGGCGGGGATATTGATGCCCACCTTGGCGGAGATCTCGGGGGCGTCCTGAGCGGGGATGCCGATGATATTCTCGATCTCGTCCTTTACCCGCTGGGGGTCGGCGGCGGGCAGGTCGATCTTGTTGACCACCGGCAGGATCTCCAGGTCGTGCTCCATGGCCAGGTAGGTGTTGGCCAGGGTCTGGGCCTCAATGCCCTGGGCGGCGTCCACCACCAGAATGGCCCCCTCGCAGGCGGCCAGGGACCGGGACACCTCGTAGTTGAAGTCCACATGGCCCGGGGTGTCGATGAGGTTGAGCTCGTAGGTGTTGCCGTCCTCGGCGGCGTAGTTGAGCTTGACGGCCCGGGCCTTGATGGTGATGCCCCGCTCCTTCTCCAGGTCCATGTTGTCCAGCAGCTGGGACTCCATCTCCCGGGCGGTGACGGCGTTGCACTGCTCGATCAGCCGGTCGGACAGGGTACTCTTACCATGATCAATATGGGCAATAATCGAAAAGTTACGGATTTTGGATTGGTCGGTCAAGGTCATACCTCCCGTAATGATGTGATTTTGGTGATGGGGTGGGGGGAAGGTCTGTTACTTCTCCCGGCGCTCTGCCGTCCGGCGGTTGATACGTTCGCCGGTATTGTGGATGATCTGGAGCAGGGACTGGTACAGGCCGGGATAGTTCTCCATCAGGGCGTCGTTGTTCATGGGAGGGAAGGCGCCCTTGTCCTTGACGTGGGCGGCCAGGGCCTCGGTGTAGTCGGCCTCGGCGCAGATCATGTCGGCAAAGGGCACCCCGGCGGTGAACTGCCGGGCGGGGACGGAGAAAAAGTCCTCGTTCTGGGTGCCGTCCGCCCGGTAGAGGTGGCGGAACAGCTTATAGATGGCGGTGCCCAGATAGTCGGCGGCGGCGTTGATGGCCTCCTTCTTGCCGGTCTTGCCCAGCAGGTCGAAGAGCACGCCGGTGGAGTTGACCAGCAGCTTCTTGTTCAGGGTGGCCAGGATGGAGCCGTGGAGCACGTTGTCCTTCTCGGTGGAGTAGTCGTACAGCTCCTCGGCGGCGATGGTGGTGCCGTCCCGGCTCAGGGTCCGGCCCAGCAGAAAGTCGGCGGATACGTTGTAGTAGTTGCAGGCCTTGATGACGAAGGCCAGGCCGGGCTCCCGGACGCCGTTTTCATAGTGGGACAGCAGCGCCTGGCTGATGCCCAGGTCCTTGGCCACCGCCCGCTGAGACGCGCCCTTCTCCTGCCGCAGCAGAGACAGGCAGCGGGAAAAATCAGAAGTCATAGCACACCTCTCCTCGTATAATAAGATTCAAAGTTAATAATTTCAGGCATCAGCAGGCATTGAGATGCCCGTGATACAATAGCTGTAGGACAGCAGGGTCAAGCTCTCCACCTCCTTGTTGAGCCACA
>NZ_NFIL01000006.1:0-131193 GCF_002161755.1 Flavonifractor sp. An4
CTAAAACGAAACCTGGCGTTAATTAACGCCAGGCCTCGCAAAGTTTTGAATTTCCATTCTGCCCAGGAATTATGGGACTTCGAACTCAATTCCTGTTGCACTTAGTTTGACAATTCACTATGCTTATTCCGCCGTAATAACGGTCTTCTCCCCGTCCGACGTGGCGTGGATGGCAGAGATGGGATGGAGATAGCTGTCGATGAGCTTGGTAGCGATGTCGTCCTCCAGGTCCTTCTGGATCTGGCGGCGCAGGTTGCGGGCGCCGTAGGTCTGGGAGTAGGACTTGCGGACCAGGTGGTCCAGCAGAGCATCGTCCCAGGTAAAGGTGATGCCCTTCTCCTTGAGGGTATCCCGCAGTTCGCCCAGCATGATGGCAGCGATAGACTTAAAGTTGTCCTCGGTGAGCTTGTTGAAGTAGACAATCTCGTCCACCCGGTTGATGAACTCAGGCCGCAGGAAGGACTCCAGCGCCTTCATGGCCCGCTCCCTCCCCTGCTGGTCTGCGGTGCGACCAAAGCCCACGCTGCCGGCGGAGGTGCGGGCGTCGCTGCCCGCGTTGGAGGTCATGACGATAACGGTGTTCTCAAAGTTCACGTTGCGGCCCTGAGCGTCGGTGATGTGTCCGTCGTCCAGGATCTGGAGCAGAATGTTGAGCACATCGGGGTGGGCCTTCTCAATCTCGTCGAAGAGGATGACGCAGTAGGGCTTGCGGCGCACCTTCTCGGTGAGCTGGCCCGCCTCGTCATAGCCCACATAGCCCGGGGGGGAGCCGATGATGCGGCTGACGGCAAACTTCTCCATGAACTCGCTCATATCCAGCCGGATGAGGGACTCGGGAGAGTGGAACATATCCATGGCCAGCCGCTTGACCAGCTCGGTCTTGCCCACGCCGGTGGAGCCCACAAAGATGAAGGACACGGGCTTGCGCTTGGAGGCGATGCCCACCCGGCCCCTGCGGACGGCGGCGGCCACAGCGTGGACCGCCTCGTCTTGGCCGATGAGGTGCTCTTTCAGCCGGTCTTCCAGCTTGGCCAGGCGCTCATACTCGGCCTCCTGGATCTGGCTGGCAGGGATCTTGGTCCACAGCTCAATGACCCGGGCCAGGTGCTCCACCGTCAGGGGCGGGGCGCTCTGGGCATCCAGCTTGCTCAGCTCGTCCTGGAGCTGGATCTCCCGGCTCTTGATAGAGGCCAGCCGCTCGTAGTCCTTGCTGCTGCCCTGGTCAGCCATCAGCTTCTCCCGTTCGGCAGCCAGGTTGTCCAGTTCCTTGCGGAAATTGGCCTGACGGCGCTCGTTGGCCCCCAGGGCCTCGGTGGTGGCGGGGTTCCCCATGAGGGCGTCGTG
Source organism: Flavonifractor sp. An4 (assembly GCF_002161755.1). NCBI lineage: Bacteria > Bacillati > Bacillota > Clostridia > Eubacteriales > Oscillospiraceae > Flavonifractor > Flavonifractor sp. An4. The sequence goes on from NZ_NFIL01000006.1 coordinate 1,345, forward strand.
CTCGGCGGTGAGCTTGTTCAGCTCCCGGCGGATCTCGCCCTGACGGCTCTCGTTGTTCTTCAGGGCGGTCTGGCGCTTGTAGTCCCGGTCGTTGGCCTCTACCATCAGGTTCTCCCGCTCCTGACCCAGGGCCTCCAGCTCCTTCTTTACCTCCACCTCACGGGCCAGAGCCTTGTTGTGGAGGTTCACGTCGGAGCAGGCCTCGTCGATCAGGTCGATGGCCTTGTCAGGCAGGAACCGGTCGGTGATGTACCGCTCGCTCATAGTTACCGCCAGGCGGCACATCTCGGGAGAGATGGAGACGAAGTGATACTTCTCGTAGTAGGGGGCGATACCCTTGATGATCTTAATGCTGTCCTCAATGGAGGGCTCCTCCACCATCACCGGCTGGAACCGCCGCTCCAGGGCGGAGTCCTTCTCGATGTACTTGCGGTACTCGGTGAGGGTGGTGGCGCCGATGACCTGGATCTCCCCCCGGCTGAGGGCGGGCTTGAGGATGTTGGCGGCGTTCATGGAACCCTCGGCGTCACCGGCGCCCACGATGTTGTGGACCTCGTCGATGACCAGGATGATGTTGCCCAGCTTCTTGATCTCCTCAATGAGGCCCTTCATGCGGCTTTCAAACTGGCCGCGGAACTGGGTGCCTGCCACCAGGGCGGTCAGGTCCAGCAGGTAGACCTCCTTGTCCAGCAGCTTGTAGGGTACATCCCGCTGGTAAATCTTCTGAGCCAGGCCCTCGGCAATGGCGGTCTTGCCCACGCCGGGCTCGCCGATGAGGCAGGGGTTGTTCTTCTGCCGGCGGTTGAGGATCTGGATGGTGCGCTGGATCTCCTCGTCCCGGCCGATAATCCTGTCCAGCTTGCCGTCGGCGGCCTTCTGGGTCAGGGAGATGCAGTAGTTCTCCAAAAACTTCCGCTTGGGGGGCTTATCGCCCTTCTTGTCCTTTTCTGTACGTTCAGAGCGGTTATTCTCCCGCTCGGGAGGCTGGTTCTGGGGATTCTGGGCTCCGCCGCCGAACAGCTTATTCAGGAAGGGGAAGGTGGCGGTCTTGCCCTCGTCCTCCTCATCCTGGTCGCCGTCGTCGCTGGGCACCAGGCCTTCCATGCCCTCGGCACCGCCGAAGGCGGACATCATTTCGTTGGTCAGTCCCTCCAGGTCCTCGTCGGTGATGCCCATCTTCTGCATCATATCTTCCACGGGCTTGATGCCCATTTCCTTGGCGCACTTGAGGCACAGCCCCTCACTCTTGGTGGTGCCGCCCTCCATCTTCTGAATGAAGATGACGGCTACATTCTTATGACATCTGGAACAAAGTGTGGGTTGCATATATGTTCAGCTCCTTTGACGGGGACGGCCCCGTACGGGCCCTCTCCCCGGAGAGATGATTCTAATCCGAAATTATGAACTGGGTATGAATCAGGCCGGCTTTCTTTCCCGCATGGTCTTGCAATACTGGTACACATACCCTGCCAGCGCCAGCAGCGTCAGTGCCAGAGCTCCGCCGATCATGGCGGTACGCCCCACTCTGGGGATGGCGGGGAACAGCATCAGGGCCACACACACCACAAAGAACACGCCGGTAGACAGCTTACCCAGCCAGTTAGAGGGGATCACATCCCCCAGACGGCGATACATGAGATAACCGCCGATGGCCATGCACAGCTCCTTGCAGAAGAACACGATCACTGCCCACAGGGGGATAATGCCATCCACTGTAATACAAATAATAACCGTAAAGGTCATCCACTTGTCAGCCGCAGGATCCAGAATGCGGCCCAGCTTGCTGACCTGATTGAAGTGGCGTGCGATCCAGCCATCGGCAATATCGGTGAGGAAGGCCACCAGATAGATGAGGGCCGCCCAGGTATGGGCGTCCGGCATGGGCTGGAAAAACACCACTGCGAACACCGGCACCAGAAACAGCCGGAACAGGGACAGAATATTGGGGACTGTCATGTCGATTCACCTGAATTTCTCTCTTTTTCTCAGATCGCTGCCGGTTACACGCCGGAAAGCAGGCTCATAGGATTGGTAGTCATGAAGAATTTCAGCAGTACCGTGTGCTCCACCGTCTCCGCCGGGATCAGATTACCCATGAACTGGATGGCCCAGGCGGCGATAAACAGGATCAGGCAGCCCTGAAGCAGGCCAAACACGCCGCCCAGAGTCTTATTGAGGAAGTGGAGCACCGGCAGGCGGGCCACCAAATCCAAAGCCCGGCTTACAAGCTTCCACAGAATGAGAATGACCACAAAACCCACCAGGAACAGGATGAGATAGGCCGCCGACTGAGCGATGGCCGCTGCCACCTTGGCTGCGGCACTGGCGGCCACCTCGGTCATACCGTTCTCTACCGCCTGGTTGACGCTGTTGATCAGAGGCTCATAGAAACCCATGTCCCGCAGGGCGTTGAGCACGTCCTGAAGAGGCAGGGTATCCGGTGTGGGGGCCTCCTCCCCTGTCTGGCCGTTCTCCTCCAGGCTGGCCTGGATCTGCTGGTCCAGCTGCTCCTCAATGGCGGCAGCAAACTTGGGCTCCAGGGCGTCTGCCACCATGGGAGACAGGGTACGGGCCAGCACGCCGGCGCCGCCAAAGGCGATGAGCACGCCCACCAGGCCGCACAGGGACAAAACCAGTCCCCGCTTGATACCCAGCAGCACAAAGGCCGCCAGGATGGCCACAACGATCAGTTCAAATACGATTGCCATAGGGTTCCTCCGTGATTACTGGGGCAAATAGACCCGTGCGGTGTCGTTGCCGATGAGCAGCACACTGCCGTCGGAGCGCTGGAGCACCTTGCGTGCGCTCTGGGTCTCTTCCAGGGAATGATAGACCGACAGATCCTGGTCATAGATGTTCAGCTGATCGGCGGTCAGCAGGCTGATATACCGCCCGGCCGCCGAGATGGACAGCACCTGCTCGTCCAGAGCCATGGTGGCCCGGGCCTCGCCCTGGGTGTCCACCACCACTAGCTCAGCGGTACTGCCTGCCCGGTACTTGCCCAGCAGCAGAACGGCGGTACCGTCTCCTGCCAGGGAAAAGCCCTTCAGATAGCGATCGGAATAGGAATAGCTGCCCGTCAGGGCGGCGGAATCATCCAGATGATAGATCTCATCCTCACCCAGGGCCCAGATTCCGCTGTCGTCCCAGGTCATGTCCAGGATCACCTGGCCGCCCACCGTGCAGGTAGTCTGGGGAGAGGCATCGGAAGCGGCGCCGGCGGTGGGATAGAGCTCCACCTGACTGGTGAAGGTGCCGTCGGCGAGGCCCATGGTGAGCACCGCCACCGTACTGTTATCCGGCGACAGGGCGGCGTCCATAATGAAGCGGCTGGACAGGCTCACCTGCATCTGGGGCTGGAACTGACTGTCGTACACCGTGACCACGCCCTTATAACCGCTCTCCTGGGTCACCGTCACCATCCAGCCCTTCCCGTTTACATCGGCGGAGAGCACCTCTTCGTCCTCCGCCAGCTCCAGGGTAAAGGCCTCCTCCCGGTTCCGGCAGACCAGCAGAGTCTGGCCGCCGGCATCGTAGGCCAGAGCGGTGGACCCGGCGGCTACCGCAACCGGGTTCTCCATGGTGACCGTGCGGTCCACATACACCTGACCGCTGGCTGAATAGAGCCGCACACCGGTAGTGGAACACACCAGCAGATCGCCGTCCAGGCTGGCAAAGGTGCTGCTGCTGTCCCCGTCGAAGGGGAAAGATTCAGCCTGTCCGCTGTCTCCCCGCTCCAGATCCCGGTAGGCAAACCACCGCTTGATGGAGTCAAAATTCAATTTATCATAGTTGACGATGAGGAAGATGGCGCCCAGCACCATGACTACGGTCAGCAGAAAGGCCAGCAGCCGCAGCACTGGATTGGGCCGCTTCTCCTTCTTGCGGGATGGATTGGCGTCCTTGTCCTCGTTCAGTCTATGCGCCTTCTTGGAAATTATGTGGCGAGGCATTACAACACATCCTCATGGTACCATAGCTTTGTCATGTACAGGCCGCCGGCGGGCACCGTGGGGCCTGCGGCGGTGCGGTTCCTGCCCTCCAGGATAGCGGGCACGTCATCGGGAGAGAACTTGCCCTCGGCGGCATAAACGCAGGTGCCCACCATGGCCCGCACCATGTTGTACAGGAAACCGTCGGCACACACCTTACATTCGATCATCAGCCCGCTGCGGGTGATATTGAAGTAGTGGACCGTCCGCACGGTGGTGCGGGTCTCGGTACCTACGCTGCGGACAGCGGCGAAGTCATGGGTACCCACAAAGTGGGAGGCCGCCCGCTGCATAATCCCCTCGTCCAGGTGCTTGGGATAAAACCAGGCCCGGTCTACATAGAAGGCGTTGCGGATGTGGGAGTTGTAGATCCGGTAGGTATACTCCTTCTTCAGGCAGGAGCCGATGGCGTTGAACTCGTCCGGCACCTCGGTGGCCTTCACCACTACGATGTCATCGGGCAGCCGGGTATTCACCGCCAGGGGCAGCCGGTCGCAGGGGATGCGGGAGGTGGTGCGGAAGTTGGCCACATAGGTCTCGGCGTGGACCCCGGCGTCGGTACGGCCTGCGCCGGTACACTTCACCGGATGGCCTACCACCGTGGCCAGGGCCTTTTCCAGAGTTTCAGCCACGGTAGCGGCGTTCTTCTGGACCTGCCAGCCGTGGTAGGCCGTGCCCACATACATCAATCTTAACGCAATATTTCTCATAAGTCCTTCAGTAAACCTTAAATTTTGGTAAAAATTGTGGTTCCTTACCAACCGTAGTGAGCCAGCACGCCGATACCCACGCACAGAGCCACCGACAGCAGCAGGGAGAGAATGTCCACACCCTTCATCTTCAGCTGGCGCAGGCGGGTGCGTCCGCTGCCGCCGTGGTAGCACCGGCACTCCATGGCTACCGCCAGCTCGTCGGCCCGGCGGAAAGCAGAAATAAACAGGGGCACCAGCAGGGGCACCAGGGCGCGGGCCTTGCGGATCAGGTTGCCGCTGTCGAAATCGGCGCCTCTGGCCTTCTGAGCGGACATGATCTTGTCGGTCTCCTCAATGAGGGTGGGGATGAACCGCAGGGCAATGGACATCATCATGGCCAGCTCGTGGATGGGCACCCGGATCACCTTCAGGGGGCTGAGCAGTTTCTCCAGGCCGTCGGTGAGCATAATGGGCGAGGTGGTGTAGGTCAGCAGGAAGGTGCAGGTGATGAGCATCATAATCCGCAGGATCATGAACACAGCTGCCCGGATGCCCTCCGCGTAGATGGTAAACACCCACCAGGACACCAGCGGTTCCCCCTCACCGGGGGTAAAGAACAGGTTCAGAATGGCGGTGATGAGGATGATGATGAAGATGGGCTTCATGCCCCGAAGAATACTCTTGAGCCCCACCTTGGAAATGGCGATAAGGGCGGCCAGCAGCACCAGCAAAATGGCGTAGGTCACCACATTTGCGGCCAGAAACAGGGCTACGATATAGGCAATGGTGCCAATCAGCTTGGTGCGGGGATCCAGCCGGTGGATGATGGTCTTGCCCGGGAAATACTGGCCCAGGGTAATGTCTTTCAGCGCCATTTACACCACCGCCTTTCCCAGTTTGGCCAGAATCGCGTCTCTGGCCTGCTGGATGGTGTACACCGAGGGGTCGATGTCCACCCCCATGGCACGCAGCCGGTGGAACACCCGGGTCATGGCGGGCACACCCAGTCCCATACGCTCCAGTTCGTCCCCGTGGGCGAATACCTCCCGGGGAGCGCCGGAGAAGGGAATCTTGCCGTCGTTGACCACCACGATGCGGTCCACCGTCCGGGCCATCTCCTCCATAGAGTGGGAGACGATGATGATGGTGGCATTCTTGGCCACATGGTAGTCGTGGATGTTGCCCAGAATGGACTCCACACCCACCGGGTCCAGGCCGGCGGTGGGCTCGTCCAGAATGAGCACCGAGGGCTCCATGGCGATAACGCCGGCAATGGCAACCCGGCGCTTCTGGCCGCCGGAGAGCTCAAAGGGGGACTTCTCCAGAGTCTCCTCCTTCAGGCCCACGAACTGGGCGGCCTGCCGCACCCGGCGGTCGATCTCGTCGGGCTCCAGCCCCATGTTGCCGGGGCCGAAGGCGATATCCTTATAAACGGTTTCCTCAAAGAGCTGATACTCGGGGTACTGGAACACCAGGCCCACCTGGAAGCGGGTCTGGCGGGTACGCTCCTTGCTCTCCCAGATGTCCTTGCCCTCAAAGAGCACTCTGCCCGAGGTGGGCTTCAGCAGGCCGTTGAGGTGCTGGATCAGGGTAGATTTGCCCGAGCCGGTGTGGCCGATGATGCCCAGGTACTCCCCGCGGTAGGCGGTGAAGTCCACATCCACCAGGGCCCCGTGCTCAAAGGGGGTGCCGGCGGAATAGATATGACTCAGGCGCTCCGTCTGAATAATCGGTTCCAATTTGCTTCAGTCCTTTATCACAATGGTGCATTCCCCTTACGGGGTAACGCCCTGGTTCAGCAGCTGATACAATTCCCGGGCGCACTCCTCGTCATTGAGGGCGTCCATGGACACATTTACCCCCGCCTTTTGCAGCTCCCACAGAAGCTCGGTGGTCTCGGGGACGGTGAGGCCCACTTCCTTCAGCGCCTCTACCTGCCTGAATACCTCCCGAGGGGCACCGTCGGCAATGACCTTGCCCTTGGACATAACCACCAGACGGTCGGCCTGGGCAGCCTCGTCCATGTGGTGGGTGATGAGTACCACCGTCACCCCGGAAGTGCGGTTGAGTTCCTTGATGGTTTTCAGCACCTCGGAACGGCCGATGGGGTCCAGCATGGCGGTGGGCTCGTCCAGCACGATGCACCGGGGCTGCATGGCGATGACGCCGGCAATGGCCACCCGCTGCTTCTGACCGCCGGAGAGCAGATGGGGGGCGTGCTCCCGGTACTCATACATCCCCACCGCCTTCAGGGCGTCGTCCACCCGGCGGCGGATCTCCTCCGGGGGGACTCCAAGATTCTCCGGAGCGAAGGCCACGTCCTCCTCCACCACGTTGGCAACGATCTGGTTGTCCGGGTTCTGGAACACCATGCCCACGGTACGCCGGATATCCATCAGTTTTTCCTCGTCGGCGGTATCCATACCGTCCACATAAACCTTGCCGCCGGTGGGCAGCAAAATGGCATTCATATGCTTGGCCAGGGTGGATTTCCCCGAGCCGTTGTGGCCCAGCACCGCCACGAAGGTGCCCGCCTGGATCTGGAGGTCCACCCCGTCCAGCACCACCGGGGATGGTCCCTCCTCCTCGTCATAGCGGAAGTGCAGGTCCTTTGTTTCAAGAATGGCTTGTCCCATAGCGTCTCCTTCTTAGTCGCAGATCCATCTTCCGGTGGCACCGCAGGGCAGCGCCAGGCCGGTAGCGGTTACCGGCAGACCCAGCTCCTGGCTCTCAGTATGGCCGCCGTGCTTCCGGGCCACCAGTGTCTCCAGCAGGTAGGTGAGTACCGAGGGGGCAAGGCCGGTGGTGTAAGAGTTGATGAGGAAGAACAGGGGGTTGTCCGACAGTACCCCGGTCACCAGTTCCACAAAGGGGAACAGGTTCTCCTCCAGCTTCCAGATCTCGCCGGAGGGACCCCGTCCATAGGAGGGCGGGTCCATAATGACGGCATCGTACTTCCGTCCCCGGCGGATCTCCCGCTCCACAAATTTGCCGCAGTCATCCACGATCCAGCGGATGGGAGCGCCGGTGAGACCGGAAGAGGCAGCGTTCTCCCGGGCCCAGCTCACCATACCCTTTGCAGCGTCCACATGGCACACGCTGGCCCCCGCCGCGGCGCAGGCCACGGTGGCCCCACCGGTGTAGGCAAATAGGTTGAGCACATTCACCGGCCGGCCTGCGGAGCGGATGCGCTCCATGGCAAAGTCCCAGTTAGCAGCCTGCTCGGGGAACAGGCCGGTGTGCTTGAAGTTCATGGGCTTAATATTAAAGGTAAGCTCCTTATAGCCCAGCGTCCACCGCTCGGGCAGGGCCTTTTTCACCCAGCGCCCGCCGCCGGTGGAGGACCGCTGGTACCGGGCGTCGTACCGGTTCCAGCCGGGCTGCCGCCCTTCGGGGCGCCAAATAGCCTGGGGATCCGGGCGCACCAGAGTAAACTTGCCCCAGCGCTCCAGACGCTCTCCACCGCCGCAGTCCAGCAGCTGATAATCTTTCCATCCGTCAGAGACCCACATAGTCATCCTCCCGGTCATTGTTGTCATAATCATCCTATTATATCATTCTACCCCTGTCGAGTCAACGAAAAGAGCGGATTGTGTTATGGAGAAAACTGTGTTAAAATAGGCATGAATTTGTGGAAATGAGGTGTCCCCTATGAGCGCCACAGAGCTTCAGTTTCGTACCGCCACCTTCGGCGGTTTTCAGAAGCAGGATGTGCTGAGTTATATTGAATCCTCCAACCAGACCCACATGGAAAAACTGGCCCAGCTCCAGCGGGAGCGGGATGAGCTGGCGGCTGAAAAGGAGAAGCTGGCGGCGCAGGCCGGTCAGGCCAAAGAGCAGGCTGAGACGCTGGCCAAGGAAAACGAAGCCCTGACCGCCCAGCTGGATGAGGCGCGCAAAGAGGTGGAAGCGCTGCGGGCCCAGCTGGAGCAGGTCCGCGGAGAGGCAGAGCAGACCGCCGCCCAGCTGACCGGCGCCAATGCCCGCCTGGCCCAGGCCGAGCGTGACGCCGCCGCCTACCAGCAGGTAAAGGACCGCACCGCCGGCATCGAGCTTGAGGCCCACTGCCGTGCTCAGGAGGTACAGCAGGAAGCGGAGGAGAAAGTCCGCCGGGCTCACACCGAGGTGACCCAGTGGCTCCACAAGGTGCAGGCGGGCTATGACCTGCTGCGCTCGGACATGGACGGGGCCATCTCCCGCACCGGTCAGGAGCTGGACAAGCTGCGCCAGACGCTGGAGCAGCTGTCCTCCAACTTCAGCAGTCAGGACGAGCACCTGCGCAAGCTGGCTCAGGACTGTGCGGACCAATTCGCGCCCCCCGCGCCCCTGCCCCTGGATGAGAAATAAGAACCCCGCCGCGCGGGCATGGGGGCTGTTGCAGCAGGCTGCAACAGCCCCTTCTGTTGTCCGGCGGCGTCAGTCTGCTTTTTGTGGAAGGAGTGCATCCCTTTGGCAAAATCCTCCGGACCCCGCACCAAAGTTACGGTCAAAACCTCGGCCCGTATGTCCAAAAAAGGTCCTCTCAGCCCTGAGGCTCTGCGGAAACTGGACGCCTGGTGGCGGGCCTCCAATTACCTGGCCGCCGGCCAGCTCTATCTGCGGGACAATCCCCTGCTTCGTACTCCTCTGAAGCCGGAGCATCTGAAGCACACCCCGGTGGGACACTGGGGCACGGTACCAGGCCAGAACTTTATCTATACTCACCTCAACCGGGTCATCACCAAGTACGACCTGAATATGATCTACGTCTGCGGCCCCGGCCACGGTGGTTCCGCCGTACTGGCCCAGACCTATCTGGAGGGCACCTACAGCGAAGTCTACCCCAACGTAAGCCAGGATGAGGAAGGAATGCGCAAGCTCTTTCAGCAGTTCTCCTTCCCCGGCGGCGTGGGCAGCCACTGCGCCCCCGACACCCCCGGCTCTATCAACGAAGGCGGCGAGCTGGGTTACTCCCTGGCCCACGCCTTCGGAGCTGTCATGGACAATCCGGACCTGATCGCCGCCTGTGTCGTGGGCGACGGGGAGGCCGAGACCGCCCCTCTGGCTGCCGCCTGGCACGGCAACAAGTTCCTGGACCCGGTGGGAGACGGAGCGGTGCTCCCCATTCTCCACCTCAACGGCTACAAGAACGCCACCCCCTCCCTCTTCGCCCGTATCTCCGCCGAGGAGGTGGAGGACTTCTTCAAGGGCTGCGGCTGGACCCCCCGTTTCGTGGAGGGGGACGACCCGGCCCAAATGCACCAGAAGATGGCGGCCGCCCTGGACTGGGCAGTGCGTGAGATCCAGCGCATCCAGGAGAGCGCCCGTTCCTTCGGGGAAACCGAGCGTCCCCGTTGGCCCATGGTGGTGTTTCGTTCTCCCAAGGGCTGGACCTGTCCCAAAGAGGCGGATGGGGTAGCCCTGGAGGGCACCAGCCGGGTCCACCAGCTGCCTCTGGCGGTGGACGATGCCCACCCGGAGCGCTTGCCGATTCTGGAGGAGTGGCTGCGCTCCTATCATCCGGAGGAACTCTTCGATGAAGCAGGGGCACCCATCCCTGCTCTACGGGCTATGGCTCCCCAGGGAGAACGGCGGATGGGCTCCAACCCCCACGCTAACGGCGGTCTGCTGCTGCGGGACCTGCGCACCCCCGATTTCTCCAAATACGCGGTGGAGGTCCCCGCCCCCGGCGAGGCGGAGGCCGAGGACATGGCCGAGTTGGGCAAGTACGTCAAGGACGTGCTCAAGCTGAACCAGAAGGCCAAAAACTTCCGTATCTTCTCCCCGGACGAAACCATGAGCAACAAGCTGTGGGCTGCCCTGGAGGCCAGCGACCGCCGGTGGAATGCCGACCGGCTGCCCTCCGATGAGGGACTGTCCCCCAGCGGGCGCATCCTGGACGGGATGCTGTCCGAGCATATGTGCCAGGGCTGGCTGGAGGGCTATCTGCTCACCGGCCGTCACGGTTTCCTCAACAGCTATGAGGCCTTTATCCGCATCGTGGACTCCATGGTGAGCCAGTATGCCAAGTGGCTCAAGGTGGCCGGTCCCCTGCCCTGGCGGCAGGACATCGCCTCCCTCAACTATGTGCTGTCCTCCAACGTGTGGCAGCAGGATCAGAACGGCTTCACCCACCAGGACCCCGGTTTCCTGGACCATGTGGCCAACAAGAAGGCGGACGTGGTGCGGCTCTACCTGCCCCCCGATGCCAACTGCCTGCTGTCCTGCTTCGACCACTGTATCAAGAGCCGCAACTATATCAATGTGCTGGTGACCTCCAAGCACCCCCGGCCCCAGTGGCTCACCATGGATGAGGCCATCAAGCACTGCACCCACGGCATCGGTATCTGGCAGTGGGCCTCCAACGACCAGGGGGCCGAGCCTGACGCGGTGCTGGCCTGCTGCGGCGAGACGCCCACCCTGGAGACCCTGGCCGCCGTCACCATCCTGCGGCGCTATCTGCCCGAGCTGAAGGTGCGGGTGGTCAACGTGGTGGATCTGATGAAGCTGCAGCCCCACACCGAGCACCCCCACGGTCTCACCGATGAGGACTACGATGTGCTCTTCACCACCGATAAGCCCATTATCTTTGCCTTCCACGGTTATGCTTCCCTGGTCCATGAGCTGACCTACCGGCGGCACAACAAGAACCTTCACGTCCGGGGTTATAAGGAAGAGGGCGGCCTCACTACCCCCTTCGATATGCGGGTGCAGAACAACATCGACCGCTTCGACCTGGTTATCGACACCGTCAAGCGGCTGCCCCAGCTGGGTAACCGTGGCGCCTTCCTCATCCAGCTGATGAAAGACAAGCTGGTGGAACACCGGCAGTACATTACCGCCCACGGCCAGGATATGCCCGAGATTCGGGACTGGAGATGGAACGGCGGCGCAGGGATCTGATCCGCCTTGCCAAAGGGCCCGTTCTGTGCTAATCTTATAGAAATAGTATGGATGGGAAGGAATCTGTCATGAATATCTATGAATCCTCCGAAAACTACCTGGAAGCCATCCTCAGTCTCCGCCAGCGGCACGGTACGGTTCGCTCCATCGACATCGCCAATGAACTTCACTTCTCCAAGCCCAGCGTCAGCGTGGCTATGAAGAAGCTGCGGGAGAGCGGCTATATCGAGATGGACAAGGACGGACTCATCTCCCTCCTCCCCGCCGGAGAGGAGATCGCCAAGCGCATCTACGAGCGGCACCAGCTGCTTACCCAGTTTTTTACCTTCCTGGGTGTCAGCCCTGAGGTAGCCGCCGCCGACGCCTGCAAGATCGAGCACGACCTCAGCGAGGAGACCTTCCAGAAGATCAAGGAGCACGCTCTGGGCAACGGCGGGCTCTCCCAGCCCTGAGTGCCCCCTATCCCCTGTCATTCTGAAAAAATGGCCGCCAATGGCGGCCATTTTTCGTGGGAATCCTTCATCTGCCACAGGAGAAACAAGTATGACCTTTGCCCAATTCAAAAAAACCTACGGCCTGTGCCTGGATAAGCAGCAGGAGGCCGCCGTTCAGGCTGTGGACGGCCCGGTGCTGCTGCTGGCGGTGCCCGGCAGCGGCAAAACCACCGTACTGGTGAGCCGCATCGGCTATCTGGTGCTGGGCCTGGGTATGGACCCTCGGTCCATCCTCACCATGACTTACACCGTCTCCGCCGCCCGGGATATGCGCCAGCGCTTCGCCTCCTTCTTTGGCCCCGAGCTGGCGGAACGGCTGTCCTTCCGCACCATCAACGGGGTATGTTCCTCCATCATCCGCCGGTGCGAACAGCTGGTGGACCAGAAGGCCTTCGATCTGCTGGAGGACACCGGGCGGCAGGCCGCCCTCATCGGGGAGATCTGCCGTAATCTCACCCAGGAATACGCCCCGGAGGCCACCATCAAGGCCATTCAAACTGCCATCACCTATGTAAAAAACCATCTTCCCGGCCAGATCGATCTGAACGACGTTGAGGTGGAGGGGGTGGAATTTCCCGCTGTCTATAAGGCCTACAACCAAGCTCTGCGGCAGCGGCGGCTCATGGACTACGACGATCAGCTGGGCTATGCGTATCAAATTCTGCGCCGCTACCCTCAAATCCTTCAGGAGTGGCAGCGCCGCTACCCCTACCTGTGTGTGGATGAGGCACAGGATACCTCCCAAATCCAGCACGCCATCATCCGCCTGCTGGCGGGGAATCAGGTCCAGCTCTTCATGGTGGGGGATGAGGACCAGAGCATCTATGGCTTCCGAGCCGCCTGTCCCCAGGCTCTCCACGCCTTTGAGAACACCTATCCAGGTGCTCAGGTGCTGCTGCTGGAGCAGAATTACCGCTCCACCCGCGAGATCGTGGCGGCGGCGGACAAATTCATCCGGCTCAACACCCAGCGCCGCCCCAAGACCATGCACGCCGCCGGAGGGGACGGCCCGGCCATCCGGCAGGTAGAGGTGTACGACCGGCAGCGGCAGTATCAGTATCTGGCCAAGGTGGCGGAGAACTGCGATCAGGAGACGGCGGTGCTCTACCGGGACAACGACAGCGCCCTCCCCCTCATGGATCTGCTGGAGCGCTCCGGTACCCCCTATCGCTGCCGCCAGGTGGACAGCGGCTTTTTCACCCACCGGGTGGTGCGGGATGTGACCAACATCATCCGACTGGCCCAGGACCCCTGGAACGGAGAGCTGTTCCTGGACCTATATTACAAGCTGGGGGCGGGCATCAGCCGTGCCGCCGCCCAGGAGGCAGTCAGCCAGTGTTCTCCCACCGGGGAGACCCTGCTGGAATATCTGGCGGGCTGCTCCACCCTCTCTCCCTGGAGCCGCAAGCAGTGTAAAGCTCTTCAGACTCACATGAATAACCTGCTGGAGGAGCGGGCAGACAAGGCGGTATACCGCATCGTCCACTTCATGGGTTACGGGGCCTACCTGGAAGACCGGGGGGCAGACAACAGCAAGCTGCCCATTCTGGAGGCTCTGGGGGCCAACGAGCCCACCCCCGCCGGACTACTTCAGCGGCTGGATGAATTGGAGGAGGTGGTACGCCGGGGCTCAGCCCACCCGGACTGTCCCTTCATTCTGTCCACCATCCACTCCAGCAAAGGCCTGGAGTACGACCGGGTGATTTTAATGGACGTGGCCGATGGACTGCTGCCCAAGCTGCCTCCCACCCCCAAGGAGGACGAAACCGAGGAGGAGATTAACCAGCGGGAGGAGGAGCGGCGGCTCTTTTACGTAGGCATGACCCGCGCCCGCCAGGAGTTGTGGGTCATGACCTTCCGCCGTCCCGAGCTGGCCTCCACTTTTTCTTCCTTTCTCTTTCCGCAGAAAGAACCCCCAAAAAGAAAGGCTCCTGTCCGTAAAAGTCCCGATCCGGCGGTCCTGTCCGCCCAGCTTGCCGCCGCCGCCAAGGACTACATCCCCGGCACCCGGGTGCGCCACGCCCGCTATGGTCCCGGCCTGCTCACCACCCGGGACGGGGACCGGATCACCGTCCGCTTTGACGACGGCACGGTAAAGCCCTTCTCTCTCCCAACCGCCCTGGGCATGGGCCAGTTCACCCTGGAGGGCCACCGGCTGCCGTCGGGAGACTATGGTCAGATTGATGATTGACCGTCCAAAATTCAGGGCGCTATTTTTGTGGAAAACCACCTTTGAATGTCCCCATCCCATAAGTTATAATAAAAATACAACGTGTAGCTATCATCGGCGTAAATCCGGTTGATATCTGCACGTTGTTTCTTTTATACACTGAATGGGAGGAACTTATATGAAACGGATCAAAGCGGCGTGTGTTTGCCAGACCCTGCACTTTCAGCTGAAAGAAGGCGTAGAACACAACTTTGCGGTAGAGTCGGTCCGTCAGGAAGTAGCCTACTACAAAAGGCAGTTGGAGCGGAACGGCACCCAATATAAGATTTTGGAGGAGAATACGCTGCCCGACGGCTCCATCCTGCTGAAGATTATAAAGCAGTACAATCAAAGCCCGGTGGGCGATTATCTGAATTAAGAAAAGCGTGTGGCCAACGGCGTAAATCCAGCACTGGCCACACACTTTCTTTTGTTGGGAGGTCATTTGAAATGGAACAGGAACAGCGCTCCAATTCCTTCCTGGTCACCGACTCCATCAGGTCTTTGATGGCCCGGTACGCCGTGCCCTGCGTCATATCCTTGCTGGTAGCGGCCCTGTACAACATCGTGGACCAGATCTTCATCGCCAACGCGTCCTATCTGGGCTCCTACGGTAACGCCGCCAACACGGTGGTGTTTCCCCTGACGGTGGTAGCCCTGGCCATCGCCGTGCTCATCGGCGACGGCTGCTGTGCTCTGGTTAGCATCTGTCTGGGGGCCGGCGAGCACAAGCGGGCGGGCAGCAGCGTCGGCAACGCCGTGGTACTCAGCCTGGCCGCCGGTCTGATCCTCACCGCCCTCTACCTCCTCTTCCAGGACCCTATCCTCACCATGTTCGGCGGGCGGGTCAACGAGGAGACCTTCCTCCACTCCAGGGAGTATTTCTTCTACATCACCCTGGGCGTACCCTTCTATCTGTTCGGTCAGGCCATGAACCCCATCATCCGCTCCGACGGCAGCCCCCGGTTTGCCATGGCCTCCACCCTGGCGGGAGCGGTGGTCAACCTGATCCTGGACCCGGTGTTCATCTTCGGCTTTCAGTGGGGCATGATGGGAGCCGCCGTGGCTACCGTACTGGGCCAGATCCTCACCGCCGCTCTGTCCGTGTGGTATCTGTGCCATATGAAGGCGGTATCCCTGAACCGAAGCTGCTTCGCCCTCCAGTGGAACGTCATCGCAAAGTTTCTCTCCCTGGGGGTATGCAGCCTGCTGTCCCAGATCTCTCTGGTGGCAGCCATGGCTGCTATTAACAACATGATCCGGCAATACGGTGCCCTGGACCCCATCTTCGGCCAGACCCAGTACGCCCAGATCCCCATGGCAGTGGTTGGTATCGTCATGAAGTTCTTCCAGATCGTCATCTCCATCGCCGTGGGGCTTGCCGCCGGGTGCATCCCCATTGTGGGCTACAACATCGGCGCCGGGCGGAAGGACCGGGCCAGGAACCTCTTTACCCACCTGCTGCTGGCCGAGGCGGCAGTAGGCGCGGTAGCCCTGCTCATTGTGGAGCTCCTCCCCACCCAGCTCATCGCCATCTTCGGTGCCGCCAATGAGAGCAGCTATTACACCGAATTTGCCGTTAAGTCCTTCCGCATCTACCTGTGCATGATGATCCTGGCCTGCGTCAACAAGGGCACCTTCATCTACCTCCAGTCCCTGGGCAAGGCCCTGGCCTCCACTGCCCTCTCCATGATCCGTGAGGTGGTATTCGGCGTGGGCTTCGCCCTGCTGCTTCCCCGCTTTTTCGGCCTGGACGGTGTGCTCTACTCCATGCCGGTATCTGACCTGCTGACTTTTCTCATTGCAGTCGTACTCATCCGGTCCACCTACCGGACCCTCAGGGCCTGAAAAAACGCCTGTGACAAGCGTCACAGGCGTTTTTGATTCTTACCGGGCCCGCAGCTCCCAGAACGCTACGGCACTGGCCGCCGCCACGTTGAGGGAGTCCACCCCGTGGGACATGGGGATACACACGGTGTAGTCGCAGGCGGCGATTGTGTGATCCGACAGGCCGTCCCCCTCGGTACCCAGCACAATGGCCAGCTTGTCCTCCTGCCGCAGGCGAGGATCCTCAATGCTGATGGCGGTATCGCTGAGGGCCATGGCCACTGTCTTAAAGCCCAGAGCATTGAGGCGGCTCAGCCCCGGCTGGGGCCACTGGGAGGGGTCGTCCCCGATGCGGGTCCAGGGGATCTGGAATACGGTGCCCATACTCACACGGGCCGCCCGGCGGTACAGGGGGTCGCAGCAGGTAGGGGTAACCAGCACCGCGTCCATGTGGAGGGCGGCAGCGGAACGGAAGATGGCCCCCACGTTGGTGGAATCCACAATACCCTCCAGCACCGCCACCCGCCGGGCACCTGCGCACAGCTCCTCCACTGTGGGCAGCACCGGCCGCCGCATGGCGCACAGCACACCCCGGGTCACCTCATAGCCGGTGAGACCCTCCAACACTTCCCGGTCGGCGGTGTAGAGGGGCAGGTCACCGCACCGGGCCACCACCTCTTTGGCGGGCCCGTCGATCTTCTTGCGCTCCATCAGCAGAGACAGGGGCTCATACCCGGCGTCCAGGGCCCGCAGGATCACCTTGGGGCTCTCGGCAATAAAGATGCCCTTCTCCGGCTCCAGCCGGTTGCGCAGCTGGGCCTCGGTAAGCCGGGCGTAGCAGTCCAGCTGAGGATCGGAATAGTCGGTGATCTCAATAATGTTGGCCATGGTGTCTCTTCTCCTGCTTTCTCTTCACCCTTCATTCAGAAGGTTGTTCTCTCTTGATACAGAGTTATTTTTTATTATACCGCACCCGCTCGCCTGTGGCAACGCACATTCTTCCGGCACGGTCTTTCTGCAAATCTTCTTCTAGCTATTTACAAAATTCGTCAAAGTGTTTAAAATAAGGATACTCCCATTGGGAGGACTAAGAGAGAGAACAGGAGGTCATATCATGTTCTGTAAGTATTGCGGTCGTCAGATCGCAGACGGCAGTCTGTTTTGCCCTGGCTGTGGAAACCAGTTGAATTCCGCGCAGGAAACACCGCCCCAGGCTGGGGCTTCCTCCTACCAGCAGACTCCCCCCAGCCAGCCCGGCAGTTATCCCAACTACACTCCCACTACGCCCCCGCCTGTCGGCGGCTACCGTCCCAACGGCGGCTACCAGAGTCCCAACAGCGTCTCCACTTTCAATGGTTATCCCATGAAATGGTATAAATTTTTAATTTATTTTGCGCTGTTTGCATCCTGTGTGGGTGGTGTGATTTCCGGTATCCTTTTTATGGCCGGAAAAGCTTATGGAGAAATGTCGGAGATATGGTACTTCTTCTCCAGTGAGTTGCGGATCGTTGATTTGCTTAGCGGAATTGTTATGATCGCGCTGGGTGTAATGGCCATTTTTGTCCGGCAAAAATTGGTTCAGTTTCGGAAAGATGCCCCTTCCTACTTGCTTATATTTTTAAGTATTAGCACCGCACATTCAGCTGCCCGTCTGATTTTGACAGCCGCGTTGGCTGGCGACCTCTTCTTTTCCTCTTCGCTTGCAGGTTCGTATGTATTGGTACTTGTACTCTCCGTATTGATGATTGCACTTAACAACGTCTACTTCAAAAAGCGCGCTTCCCTGTTCGTCAACTGATTTGCACAAAAAAAGCCGGATGGCATGGGGAACCGTTCCATAGGGACAATTTATGAACCTACCCGTATAACTTAATATTTGTTCCTGTGGAGGGAGGCTGTGTTTCGGCACAGCCTCCCTTTTCTGCTCATGCGACCTCATTCGGGATTTCTTCTGACACAGAATCCGCCATACTCTTAGGCAGTTCGTCCACCAGGCCGATGTCACGATAGTAGATGCGTACCTCCTGCGGTGCTGTGCGGGAGTATTTCTCCGCACGCTCACTGACCTCCACTCGCTTGATGAAGATGCGCAGGATCTCAGCAGTCAGCTCCGGGATCTCGCTGTATCGCTTGGCATTCTCAATGAACCGGGCAATATTGGAGCTGGAGTCTTTCAGTTCCTGAAGTCTTCCTTCCATGGCAGGGAGCTGTTCCTGGATCTCTTTCTGCTCGGCGGTGTACTCCTGAGATAGGATGCGATACTGCTCGTCCGGGATGCGTCCAAGTACACTGTCCTCGTAGAGCCGTTTGAACAGCTTCGTCAGCTCGGCCTGGCGCTTCTGCATGGTGTCGATCTTCTTTTGAAGCACCGTGATCTCTTGCTGCGCCTCCTTGCCCTGCTTCTTGCGGATATGCTCCGCAAACCGCAGCTCGTTCTGACGAGCGAAGTGTGTGACACGCCGGATGTCATCCAGCAGGATGGCGCTGAGTTCCTGTTCTCTGATGTAATGCCCAGAGCAAACATCTTTGCCTTTCTTCTTGTAGGTAGAACACATGAAGTTGTTTTTCACCGCATCCATGGTGTGTGCTCGGTGCAGTACCATGGTGCCCCCACAGTCCAGACAGTAGACCAGCCCGGAGAAGATATTCTGCTCCTCCATCTTTGCCGGACGCCTCTTATGCTTGCGGATATCCTGTACGATCTCCCAGGTCTGTTGCGTAACGAGTGCTTCGTGCGTATTCTCAAAGCGCAGTTGCTCAGACTCGGGACGCTCAATGCGCTTTTTGTTCTTGAAGGACAGAGTGGTGGATTTCAGGTTGATGGTGTGACCCAGGTAAGTCTCATCCTCCAGAATGCCAGCGACGGTGTTGGTGGACCAGTTGTATGGCTGGGTGATGTCCACTCCGGTCAGCTCTACTCCGTGCTTCTGATAGTAGGAATATCCAGGCGTGGGAATTTTGTCTTTCTTGAGCTGCTTTGCAATCTGGGCAGGACCTTTTCCAGAAACGCAGAGGTCAAAGATGTACCGCACCACCGGAGCGTTCTCGGGATCAGGCACCATGTGCCGTTTGGGATCTGCCGGGTCCTTCATATACCCATAGCGGGGTCGGGAGGAAACTCTGGCGCCAGTTTCAGCCTTGAGACGAACCACAGAACGTCCCTTCTTGCTGCAGTCTTTGGCATAGAACTCGTTCATCAGATTCCGAAAGGGCGTGAAGTCATTGGTGGACTCGTACAGGCTGTCCACGCCATCGTTGACGGCGATAAAGCGCACACCATAGCTTGTGGGAAGATGAGTTCCGTGTACTGACCTACCTGAAGGTACTCACGGCCCAGTCGGGACATGTCCTTGACGATCAGTGTTTCTACCTGACCGTTTTCCATCAGCTCCATGACCTGCTGCCAGCCTGGGCGGTTGAAGTTCGTTCCAGAGTAACCGTCGTCATACAGGAAGAGGGTGTTGGTGAATCCTTTCTCGGCTGCATACTTCTCCAGCAGAAGTTTTTGATTCTGAATACTGTTCGAGTCATCCGTCTTATTTGTTTTCTGCGTATCCTCTTGACTCAGTCGGCCATAGAGGACGGTATATTTTTCGTTGCTTGCCATTGCTACTCCTTTCCGGGCAAGCCGATACGGTAACAACAAACATACCGTATCTCCTGCCCAATGTCTATCCTCAAAGCGAACCTTTTTCTAAATCACTGTCGATGATTTGGAGCATCTGCTCCGTAGGTGTTTTCGCTTCCTCTGCGGTAGAGAAGATGGAACGGACGAAGAATGTTCGTCCGCCCACGATCATCTCCCGGCGAAGTTCCATACCATGTTCTGTTTCGTGATAAGATGTATCCCGGTAGATTGGTGTGATCATGTTTTCGTTCCGGAGACCAATTGCTCGCTCCGGCACATAACCACCCAGAATACCCGTCTCCATATACACTTCAAATTCACTTTTCATTGAGTTCCTTTCCCCCGAATCTGATTCGGGCAACAAAAATAGCAGACCGTCACATGGTCTGCTGCCAAGTTTGGTCTTCTTCGCAATCGTCCTTGGCATGGCCTTGGGCGATTTTCTTTTGCTGCTTCTTGCGTAGCGTTTTCCTGTCTGTATGCGGGTGCATTGTGGTACTGTCCATCACTGGAGCAACAGACTGAGACTGCTCCAGACGGTATCCAAGCCCCACCACAGCAGAAGCAACGTTGCCGTTACCATCAGCAACACTGCCCATGTAGGCCCATCCAGGAGCGGCAGTCGTAGTCTGGGCAGACTGATGTTGGGCAGAGAAAAACGCTTCTCTTTCTGCTTCCCAGCCTGTTCGCTCATCTGCTCCAGATGCTTCAACGCTTTCAGCAGCTCCTCCATCTGCATCCTGGTCGGGAACTGTACCAGCAGTTCGTTGATTCCCTTCAGATAGGCAGTCTGTCTCTCGGTGAGATACCCCAGCGTATAGAGGTCGCTCTGCAGATTCTCCCATTCCTCTTTTGTGGGATGTACTTTGGGAGGAGGCGTCTGTTCCTGCGCTGGAGGACAGTATAGCGCCTGTGCAGGTCGGTTCCTTTCCAACAACTCGTCCATAGATAATTCCTTCTCTGATCCTGAATTCATATTCCATATTCTCCTTTAGATACTTATCCCCGAACAGCAGGCGGTCACGGCACTGCCAGCCGCTGGGTGTGGTGTAGGTAATATTCCGCCGGGAGGTTTCCCAGCGTACCTTGTAGCCCTCGCTCTCCATCAGCGCAATAAACTCCTCACGGTTAGAGGCGTGGCGCATACAGTCGTTGATGATGTTCATGAGTTGCAGTTTTTTACTCTGGCCACGGGCGGCCGTGTGATACTCGCCGATGGACATCGTCTTGCTCTTCTCTTTCCTGTTCGTGGGGTTGAACACAGGGAGAGAAAACTCCATGCAGACTTGATCGTTGCGCTGCCGCAGTTCTTGGAGTTGCTCCTTTGCGATGTGCAGTTTCTTTCCCGTATCGAAGTTGACGGAGTTGATGAGAAAGTGGGAATGAATGTGTTCCCGGTCTGTGTGGGTGCAGACCAGAACTTCATACCCCTCATAGTACTCAGCCAGCTTCAATGCCGCCGCATGAGCGGTGACCGGATCGACTGCTTCGCCTTTCGGGAAGCTCTGCACCATGTGGTAGAACAGCACGCCGTCGGTTTTGTGATGCAGCCGCTTGGTGGTCATAAAGTCCGCATAGACAGATTCCGGCTGGCAGTTGATGCCTGTAATTAACTTCTGCCCCTCAAACTCAGTTTTCTTATCCTGCATGGTGTACCGCATTACGGCTCCCATACATCCGGTGGTCTGGCCCCGCTTGTAGTTGGTGAAGCTGATAATAGCCATCCCTCACCACCGCTTTCGTTCCAGGATCAACCGAACAGCGGCGCAGAGTTCAGAGAATGCCTGGCGTACGCTGTCCAGATGAATCACCGTGACGCGCCCCATATGCGCCAGGGTGACAAGCTGATTCAGATTTCTGCCGATAGACTTCAGCTCCTTCAGCACTTCTTTCAGTCCATTGACGACCACTACCTGCTTTCCCAGACAGCAGGCCGTCACATAATCGCTCATGGACATCCCGGAGCGTTTCGCCAACTCTTTGATGGCCTCCCGGTCTGCGGATGCCATCCGGGTGCTGAATTTAATATCTTTTTTCATGTCGTTTCCTCCATATTGCAGATAAAGTGGGTCCGGGCTTCTGCCCGGAAATAATGCGGAAGGCGGGCGGCGGCTTTGCCGACGACCAGACAAACGCGATGCTGGCCCTCGTCGGAAGCGACTGCGCATCTGTCGCTTCCGACCGAGGTCAAAAGCTCCCTCGCTCCGTGCTTCCTCCTCTCCCCAGCGAAACCGCTTTGCTGAGTTTCGCCGGGGGCCCCTTTGGAGGTGATTCTCCCGCGCCGAACACCCGTACTCCTCCTTTGTCCACAAACGGCCCAACACGGCGTTTCTTTTGTCTTGCGGGAGTTTACTCGCCGCACCTGTAAACCGCCCGCAAATCGCCGCACAGCGCCCCGGCAGGGTCAACAGGGTCGACCGCCGGGACACCCTGGGCATCGTCACTTTCGGCACGGTGCAGCTCAATGAGCCGCCTTCCGTTGCTGCGGCGCACCACAGCGGAAATGCCGATTTTCCTTAGTGCGTCAAGGTTTTGCAGGATCTGTCGGGATACTTTCTTGGGTGACATGCGCTCCACCCCCACAGGGTCGATCCGTTCAGACAGCTCCGTGGGAGTGCCGATAAATTCGGTTCGGTCACGCATCAGTTCGGAGAGGAGATAAACGATGCGGTCGCCCAGCAGCTCCGGCTGTGTCTGACTGTCTGCAACCAGCTCCCACACATTTTCACCGTTGCGCTCCAGCATCAGCTCCCGGTATTCAATGTCGCGGCCGACGCAGGAGAGCTTCGCTCTACCGCTGCCCCGACGTTCCTCCACCAGCGTGAAGCTGGAATCCACCGCACCGCTGATGGCGGTGGTACCGGAGATGCGGTTGAATACATCGTCGGCGGATTCCTTGCGCAGATGATGGATCAGCAGGATGGCGATGCCGTGGGCATCCGCGATCTGTTTCAGAGCAGAGAGGTCACGGTAGTCGTTGGCGTAGGTAGCGTCGCGTACTGGGCGTACCATCTGCAGCGTGTCGATGATGACCAGTACCGTGTCAGGGTGTTCGTCAAGGAAGGTGCGGAGCTGCTCCTCCAACCCTTTGCCCAGAATGTCGCTCTGGGTGGTGAAGTGAACATTGGCGGGGGCATCCTCCGTGATTTCGAACAGCCGGTTCTGAATGCGGAGGGTGGAGTCCTCCAGGCAGAGATAGAGGGTGGTGCCTTGCTTCACGGACATCCCCCAGACGGGTTCGCCCTTGGCCACCATGACGGACAGCCACAGGGCCAGCCAGGATTTTCCCACCTTGGGAGAGCCGGCAAGGATGTGCAGTCCCTGTGACAGCAGCGTATCCACCACGAAGTTGAGCGGCGTCAGCGGCAGGCTCATCAGGCTCTCGCCGTCGATGGTTTGCAGTCGTTTTGTTTTACTCATCAGGATCATCTCCTTGTAAAAAGATAAGGACAGAGACCACGCTCACACCGTGGCTCTTGTCCTTTCACTTGATTATTGGGGGGATTTTGATAAAATGAGAATATCGCAAGACAGGCCGAAAACAGATATAGGACAGAGGAGGTGGCCCTATGCCACTGGGGATCAGGCAGAACAACAATTTCCTGCACCTGACAATGGATGTCTGGCAGGATCAGATCTTTTTCAACGAGACCCTCTACCCGGCCGGCCACTTTGCCTCCGAACTGTTGAATGTTCCCGAGGAGACCATACGGGAACTGGTCACCCACGGCGGTGCCATTAGCCATCAGGTAGAGGCCCTGGCTTTGGCCGGGCGAGATGAATTTATCAACCTGCTGGACGGGACCCGCGCCTCTCTGGAGAAGCTGCTGGATGCCCTGTGGCATTGTCCACCGTACAACCTCATGGACAAAGGGCAGGAGCAGCACACATTGGAGGTGATGTTTTCCCCGGCATCCCACAACGACCTGCTGAAGCCGGCTTCGCCTGCTCGGGAATTTTTCTTCCGTTATCTGGTCGCTGCTTTCAGCATCCCCCTGGGCATCCAGCACTTTACCGTGGCGGCTCGATATTTTGAGGAGGGCTATCTGCGGCGGCTGAAGAAACGGACAGAGACCTTCTTTGCCATGGCCGCCCACGACTGTTTCAACAGTGAATGGTTCTGGGATATGATGCGTGATTTGCCGGTACCGGATGTTGAGCCATTCACCATCACGCCGGATCTGAGATCCTCCTATGTCTTTACCCGACACCCGAAACAGGAAAAGGAAACCGTATTTGTGAATCGGTATTTCTTTGACCATGCCATCAGCTTCTACATCTTTGACCTTATGAACGGACTGCAGCACGGACATGCGCCCAGCCAGTGCTGTGGCTGCGGAACATACTTTCTCACCACCAACGGCCACATGCCGAAATACTGTGATGGCATTGCCCCCCAGGATCCCCGCATGACCTGCCGGCAGTACGGCGCCATGATGCGGCAGAAGGAGCAAAATAAACAGCACCCTGTCTACCGTCTGTTCACCACCCGCACCAACACCATCCGCAAGCACCACCAGAGAGGAAAGATCTCCGACGAGCTGCGCAATGAAGCGTTGTATGTGGCGGAGAGCCTGCGGGATAAGGCACTCATGGACAACGACTATGCCGCCAGCGACTATGCACACGACATGGAGCAGAAAGCGATTTACGCCCAGGCGAGAGCGCGCCTTGCCCGGGAGGATGGGCCATGAGTATGTACCGCTGCGACGATCTCTGCCCAAGCAACGAGGAGCTTGCCCTGCGGATACAGGACGGTGATCCGCAGGCCGCGCCGCTCCTGCTCTCCCAGAACGAGGGATATCTGACCATGCTGGCCGCAAGCTACTGCGAGCAATTTTCTCAGGATTTTCTGGTGGACGACCTCAAGCAGGAGGGGGCGCTGGCACTGCTGGATGCATCGACGCGGTTTGATCCCTCCTATGGAACAAAGCTGCTGACCTATGCAACCCCCGCCATTGAGACAGCCATGCGGGACTGCGCCGCCCAAGGTTCTTTTTCTCTGTCGCTCCCGCTGGACCGTTACCGCCAGCTGCGCCAGGTGGCGTTTCTCTATGCCACGCATGAGTGGGACATAGAAACAGATCTTCTGCCGGCCATTCAAGAGAAGCTGACGGTCTCCGCCAAAGTCGCCAGGCGTCTGCTGGAAGAATACCGTACCGTGTTTCAGGTCGAGTGTTTGGGCGAGGGCGTCTTTGACCTGGGGTATGGCGGCGACCCAGCCAAAGCCTATGACCGCTTCATGCGCCAGACGCTGCTCCTCCAGCGCATGGAGGAGGTTCTGAGCCCCAGAGAGCTAAATCTGGTGCGCTGTTATCTGGGGATTGGCCAGCCTAATGAGCAGGGCATGACTTTTCAGGAACTGGCCATCCGGCTCAACTACAACGGCCCCAGTGGTGCGGAGAAGGCGTATAAGAGTGCCATTCGGAAACTGAGGAAGCAGTTGAACGGCGGCACTTACGGCCAGTGGCTCTTCATCCAGAAAGCCATTCACAGGGCCAGAGCGGAGGCAGAGGCTGATTCCGGTTACTATGTGCCGCCGCAGACCACCTGGCTGGGCGAAAAAGAACTGGCAGAGCGGTTTCTCTGTGAAGTTGTTTCGCTGATCCACGTCCATGAGATCTTCAGCGACGCATTGGAGAAGGAAACAGAATAAGCAGTGCGGCACCAGGCTTTGTCTTGATACCGCACTGCTTTTCATTTATCCCATAATCCCAATTTTATTACCGTTCTCGTACATATCCTCGGCGTATTCCGCATGGTTGGGGCCTTGACTTTCTATCCAGCCGAAGCCCGGCACATAGACCATGTTGTCCGGTACGCTGTCAGGTGAAGCCAGGGCAGGTTCTGGTTCTTGTGGGGGTGTGGCATCCTGTTCAGGTGGGACTGGTACTTCACTCGCTGGGGGCGTTTGAGCAGGCGATGGCTCCGGGACAATGTCAGCTTCCTCGACCAGTTCCGGCAGTGTTTCTTCCGCCTTTTCATCCTCTGGTGATATAACTTCTTCCATCTCTGCTATCTCCGGAACTTCGGGCTGTGTGGCGATTACAGCGGCTGGCGTGGGCAATGCAGGTGTTTCCCCAGCTGGTTGGTTCTGTTGCCACACAGCGGCACACAGGGCAGACAGGCGGCGAACACTGCGGCAGTGATGATTTGTTTCTTCATGTTGCTTCCTCCTCGCCAGACATGGAAAGAGCGCCCGATCTCTTCGCCGTACAGCGAGAGACTGAGCGCTCTTTTTCAAATTGATTCAGTTCCATGAAGAGCTGCCACGCCAGCTCAAATCCAGAGATAAAGCTGTCCATGGAGCGTTCCTCCGCCATCAGACTCTGTGCATCCATAATTCGCAGCACCAGCCGCCGTTCCGGCTTCTCCAGTACTTTGATCAGTGCTTGGTGGCACTCTTCCACTTCCTGCTTTTGCTCCGAAAACTCGGGTGGGGTATAGAAGCAGTCGTACAAGTCCTTGAGTCGTGTTTTCATGTGTTGCACCTCCTGGTAGCAACACACAATACCACAGAAGAAGGGAAATAGCTACTGAGAGTTTACTCAATCACCTCCAATAGTTTTTGTTTCAAGCAGGACTCTAACAAATATTTGACTGGCACACCAGCTTTAGGACCATCATCAAATATGATAGAAATGTAAGTGCCGTCACAACTGTTGACCGTTCCGATATATGGGATGGATTTATGTTTAACTCTTTTCCCGACATATTGATCATACACTCTCGTAGCTCGTTCGTTTTCATCTGATAGTTTCATCATGCAACCACTCAGATTATTGGTTTTGCTACTCTCAGCCTGTGCTTTTAATGTGCGAAGTTCTCTAATTTCAGCAATATGCGTTTGTGTAAACCATATTTCTTCACAGCCAACTCCAATGGAGACCGGATTAGATGAGCCAATTTCTCTATCTGAAAGCCCATCGATTTTATCAATAAACAATTGAACCTCGCATCCATCGTTTCTCAGCGCAGTATACTTGGCGGCACAATTAGGACATAAGCAGAGATTCATGGGATCCAACTCAAGCGTTGGATTATTTATGATTTGTGTGGACTTAAAGTCACCAGTGATGCGGTGACACATTTGGCATGCATATGTATAAGTGCCTTCAATCCTATACATATTCATTAAATATGCGCGGACTTCCTGCTCTTTTTTACTTACACGAATACGACGTACTTTATACTCGTAGTTCACAGGATCCGCAAAGCAGAGCATCTCGGCGGCGTGCTTTTTAAGTGCATCCCAGTTCTTAACATTGGATGACGGAAAATCATATTCGTCCGTTTCATCTGAAAAAGCGCCACTCGCATTTGCACCATAGTTTTCTTCCAAATCAGAAATCGATATACCGAATCTTTGCCGCAATTCAAGTTCAAAGTACGCTTCCTTCTTTTCATCAGAAAGATTATCGTATTCTTTGGCAAAGTCTTCAAGACGGTCTTTGGCATTCTTTTTAAAACCTAAGTATTCGTATAATTTGGAATCATATTTTAACTGGCCATAAATATTCGCATTCAAGTCGTGTTTAGAAATATCTTTCTGTGCAACAAGTTCGCCAGATGCAGCATATAACCATCGCCCATCCCATTTAGATAATCCCAACTTTGAAGCGGCATGGTAAGCGGGGAACCAAGTAGAACTTGTGGAACAGTTACAGCCGCCGGTCAATAGTGTAATAATGTCAGAGAAAGCGGGACTAATATTGGAGGTAGTACCACCAATATAAACTGTTCCAGTCAGACTTTTTTCTTGATCCTGAAGTGTTTTGAAAATTGCATGAGACTTCAATAGTGAATCGCTTTCTGCTGGATGCGTCGAAATATACATTAACACTTCGCTAACCATGTCCAGATTGAGCTTCCACTTGAAATCGCCGTAGGTATGCCATTCAGGTTGACGTCCTGGATTTCCGGTATAATAGGTTCCTCCGACCCTCCCAGTACCTGTGACGATAGTATTCGAAACACCAAGCAATTCCAGATTTTCGATGGTTATACCATTTTGTGTATAGTAATCCACATCAACAAAATACCGTTCAGCAATATTCTTATAATACCCTTCTATACTAATACCAGATGCCTTGGGAAGTAACATTTTAGTTTTTCTTGGGTTTACAAAACTTGGTTTCCCGCCTAAATAACAATGTAGAAGAATCGTATTTTGGATAATGTTTGAAATCTCTTCCTGATAGCCCGGAACATTTCGATAACTAATGAGAGTTTTTATATCATCAATGTGTTTCGAATCCGTAATGCTGCAGCCATCAACATATCGCTTTCTAATGCTTTTTAAGAAGTATTCATACTCATTAGGCTTTTCGAGATGGAGCGTGTCATCAAAGAAACTTTTGCACTGCTTATAAATCTCGCTATCAACAAAATGCACTTCGATATCATCCGAGTCTTTACCAGTGGGTAAGAATATATTCGGCAAATATCCAATACCAAATCCTGCACTTTTACGGTAAGCCGGCACAAAATCTCCCGTTGCAGTTTTGATAAACGCTGCAGTCAGCATGTTGGATCCCTGACGATTCTTTACGAATGCTGCCGGGATGGATTCGTACAGACTATACATTCGGATGAGCCATTGGTTATCTCGCCGCTTGAGAAACTCGGTATTTTCATTAAAATAACTCCTAAGATTTTCAGGACGTATAACATCAATGTCCAAGTCACTTGTTAGAAATTCATAAAGCTTTTTATAAGGCTTATTAGTTTCTGTAAGTATCGTCGGCAGCCAATAGTAGGCTTTATCATCGTTAATAAGTTCTGTAAGAAGGTAGTCATCGAGTAGATCTGCTAATTCCTGACTTCGAGCAATTTTGGCGTGTTCCGCTGTGGTAAATCCACCGCTTTTGCAAGGAAGTACCGCCTTATTTGTTAACAGAGCTTTTGTCGACCTGTAGAGTGAAGAAAATAGGGGGTAGTTTTCAAACCTGTCTTTATCGATAGGAAGGAGTCTTAACAAGCTAAAAGAGAGTTTCCCAGCTTCTTTCAACTCGAGGATACTATCGTACAACAGTTTAGCAGTCAATTCTGCCAATTCAATGTTATCCTTGTTGTCACTGGGGACGCTGCTTCGATTTGGGGTTGTCCGGTATGGTCCTTGCGCGATAAAGTCCAGTTTGCTTTCTGTTTCAGTTGGGAAATATACTGAAATAAAGGGATGCCTGGTTTTTGTAAATGAATATTTGCCGTCCTCTTCTACCATTACAGGAAAAGCTATGTCTACCGTTCTATTTGGCAGTTCTGATTCAATAGGACGTGAGAATTTCAAATACGATATGCTTTCTTCTGACTTATCTTTTTCACCAAGTGCTGAAACAAGTGAACAGTGGTCATTAATTGTTTGCTTATCAAGCAAATAGCAGCCACTTATGGTGTTTTCACCAGTTTTAATCTGATACTCGATGGTTTCAAGGTTCTTCATAAAAAGCAAGGTGGTAATTCCCAAAGCTTGCAGTCGTTTTGATAGTGCGGCATTTAATGCATCGAGTGTATCAAACCCTGAAAATGTAAATCCTATTTCATAAGGAAACTCAAACATGGTAGTATAAGCTGACTCTATGACCTTATTAGGAATATCTACCGGCCTGGTAAAGTCCTGAATTTCCACAGCAAATGGTATATATATTGATTTGTTGGAGCCAGTATAGTTTTCGGGGGAACTATACAAACGCACCTTCTCGCAGATTCCAAATACTGATTTAAAGCCAACACCAAATTCACCAATTTGATTTAGGTCATCTACCTTGTCAGACTTTCCAATATCACATAAGCCCTGAAGATTTTTCTCCGTAAACGGTTTCCCGTCGTGTAAAACAACAAGTTGCTTCGGATATTGAATAAACTTAATGCTATGGGCACCTGCATCTTCCGCGTTTTGCAATAGCTCATATACAAAATGGGATTTATCTGTATATAACTGAATAATGCGTTCAAGCGCCCGTCGCAGCATTCCATCCTTATTCTGTTTTTCAAGAATTTTCTCTGCTATTTCCATGGTTTACTCCTGTTTGATTACTACGATACCATTAGCAATCAATGTGCTGTAAATATCAGCACGCTCGGCTTGTTGCATGATATCGTTATATTTTTTCTCAAACCATTCGGTTGCGCTATCCAGTTGAGTTTGACGCATCCTTCGAATATTATCCTCGAATGCATCTCCGATTTGCTGTTCCAGGATCCTTTTGCGGCTACGATAGTTGCTCTCAATGCTTTCGAGCTTATATTGCGCAGTCATTTTTGCATCCGCTGAGTGATCTGCCCGGGCTGAACGAAGCATGAGAGCTTGCTTGGTCTCAAGCCCAGACCACATATCAGAAGATACCTTTCCTTCGAAATTTACCCCTTGAGCAGTCTGAAGAATATCTGTCATCTCCGCAGTTATTTCTTCACTATCGCAGACTGTGGCAATATGGAAATGGGGATTAAGACCAGTATAATTCCATGCGTAAATAGAAAATACATAAGTGCCAGTTGGGATGTGGTCTGAATAATATTTGAGACTGATATACGATACCTCATTCGTCGCATAATACATTGCAGCCTGTTTAACCAACGGATGTACTGCCGTAATGAAAAATGCATTACGATCCTTCTCCGCTGCTTCTGGCTCAAAAGTTATACTGTGATTCGGATTTTTGCCCTTTAGATAAAGTTCCCATTTGCGCTTCAGCGCAGATCGGATACCTGACAGCTTTCTGAAATCTTCCAAAAGGATACCTCTGTCAACTACGGAGAGACGGAGGGTTTTAGTATCGCTTTCGCCAAAAATATAATTTACCTTTCCAAGGCGCTCCTTTAAATAATGCTCCACTAAATATTGCAGGCTTCGAGGGGATATCCAAGGATTTTCAGCTTCCTGAATCTCTTTAGCCATAGTGTAATTTGACAGATCAAAGCCAAACAGGGCTTTTTCCTCGTCCTCGAGTTTACTCATTTCCTGCATCTTACGAATTTCATTGTCTGCCATCTGCTCCAGTTTATAGCGGCGTTCCTGATCTGTCAGTTTGCCATCTGCGGCGATTTGCTCGACCTGTCGCCCAATTTCACCGAGGATCTCTTCACATTCACCAATGCTTTGTTCAAAAACGCCGATACGGAGCAGGCAACGGTTGTAAATATCTGCATCAACAGTTCCTGCAGTGATCACATTATAAATATTCACAACCTCACTGGCCTGTCCTCTACGGTCGATGCGGCCAATACGCTGTTCAATGCGCATAGGGTTCCAAGGAAGATCATAGTTGATCATCATATCACAGAACTGATAGTCGAGGCCTTCAGAGCCAACTTCGGTGAACAGCAGAATGTCCAAAGCAGAAGGATCGCTCTTGGGAAGCTCGAATCGATTCCTGTATTCGCATCTGACATCATCTTTAACACTGCCATCAACTTGTTCCACGCGTAAACCAGCCGCCGCCAGTTTTTTCTTTACATAGGAAAGTGTATAGCGGAATGTGCTGAACAGGATAATTTTATTGTTCTCCAGTTCCTGCTTTTGCTGGATGATAGAAAGGATGCTATCAAACTTTGGGTCTTCTTCTGGAAGATTATCGGCCAGTTCTAAAACATGGGTAGCAAGACTTTCAAGAGAAGTCGCAGCTTGTCCACTGAATTCAAAATTATCAATATCAATTTCTGGGTCATCGTTTATTTGCGCAAAACGTCTATCAATGAGATCCCTAATGTGGGGTGCCAGGCCAAAAATACAACTTGCCGCCTGGCGGCGAATTGTACTCATCATAAACGGGACACTGCGAACGTTGTGCAGAGTAGAGAGAGCAGTTCGCTCAAAGGCCAGGAGTTCGTCATGCAATGCCTGTTGTTCCGTTGTAAACTCAGTTTCCAAGGTATGAGTACGGCGAATGCAGAAATCCTGAATGTCTTTACGCCTTGTTCGATTAAGCATCGTGTTGAAACTATGCAAAGACTCAATATCCGTAATTAGCTTGATACGTTCTTCTCTGGAGACTTCCGGCTGGCGAAGTTTTTCAAGAATCAATTCATACAGAGGGTTTTTTGCAGTGACATTTTCACCCCATTGTGTTGTTAAAATGCCCTGTAACAGTTCAAGCGCATTTGCCTGCCAATCATCATCCGCCCTGCGTACAACATGGGCACATTGCGAAATATAGGCATTGGGCTTTGACATCAAATTAAAAGTCGCCTTGTCCAATACTACATCAGGCCGGAGAAGGTTAAGGAGAGTAAACAAATCATCGTCGCCGGTTTGTAGTGGGGTGGCCGTAAGCATGACAACAGCATCTGCATGATCACAGATGTATTTTACACACTTATACGCGAAAGCTTTTTCTTTTTCCATGCTACCGTTGCGAATATGATGGGCCTCATCAATGATGACTAAATCAAAATGTGGAGCAGGATCTAAATCCGTTAGACCATAGTTTTTACTTTTCATTCCACTTTCGCCGCTGTAAACACGGTTATCCAGAATAGAATATGGAACTATGGTTTTATTGTATCGACTTGGCCACTCTCCATCGCGATCTGTATCGGAGAGAATTTGACGAAGTGTAGCACCATCAAGTGGAATAAAATCTTCGTCAAAGCGTTTCATTTCAAGCTCCCATTTTCGCTCTGTAACAAGCGGTTTAGGGCAGATGATCATGATGTTTTCGAGTTCATTTCTGGCCTCAAGTTCCTTAATGATAAGTCCTGCTTCAATTGTTTTACCTACGCCGACGCTATCTGCGATCAATATTCTGGGTTCATCGGATTTAATCAACTTCAATGCGGGACGGAACTGGTATGGGACAAAATCAATTCTGGCAGAATTCAAGGAATATAGATTCCCGGCAGAAGGATGATTGATCTGATATGCAGAGAGATAGCTTTGGAAGGTTTCAATACTTACCCAATGATACGACGGTGTATCGTTGACAAGTGCTATCTGATCCGAATAGTAAGTCTTGATCTCGCCATCAATGAATACCTGATAGCGCTTAATTTCTCCCAAATCTTCAACAGAAAAGACCAAGCCGCGTGCAGAAGGATTACCAACCAGGTACACCAAACTTTTTTCCGAAATGTTCTGAGATCTGGCTGATGTCGTTTCAACAGCAGGCACAAAGTCAACTGCTCTTGATGTTTTATTAATGTATCCGGGACTTTCTACTGCTTTCCGAAGCTCCGCAACATCCGACAAAATATCATGTGCCATATTGAGTTGTTCGAAAAAGCGTTGCAAAATATCAAGGTCACGAATGATGGAATCCTTGCCGGGTAACTCGCTACCGACATGTGCCCAATTGTTGCGGACGCCCTGCATATCACGGATGCATTCTCGTTCCTTCGTAGGGAGATACGCAAAACTGCGCATCTCATACCATGCCTTATCGGCAATCCTGAGAAGCGCAGCTAAATCAAAATCTGTCAGTTTAGTAAAGCCCTTTTGGGCAGCAAAAGTCCGCTGGTTATAACTGAGCTTCTGCAGAACGCACTCATCCCACCAGTTTTCAGTTACTTTAGGCAACATATCGTTAAGCCACTCGGCAAGTGCTCCAGTAGCTTGATGCAGGTATTCATTCATTGAACTTACTATGTATCTATCGTCCATTGTGCACCTCAATTAAGTAGTTAAACTTTACCTGTTGTGGAAAGTAGGCTCTGTATTTTACAAAATTTCTTATGTTGATTTTCCTTGTCGGATCATTTCCTATCTATGTGCGATTCGGTAACTTTCTGACTATTGACCTAAAACCACCATATCGCAAGAGCTGTACCATAAAACGGATAATAAAACATCTTGGGATGCTATGTTGTTTATAAGATTACTACAAAATGAGACGAATTTCAACAAGGCGAATAAGCCAAGCTAAAAACTATATCCTCTCCTATCAATAACGGAACACATGGGGAGATACATACGGCTGGAAAATTATTACTGTCGTTATAAGTAACCCACACACTTTAGTGAAAGAGGAGATGCTGAAACAGCCGCAAGTCATCAAAATCGATGACTTGCGGCTGTTTTAGTTGATTTGTTCCGTACCGGTAGTGCCCCTGGGGGTTCAGTTCGTTTCCCTATGAGATGGAGCACTGGCCATCCGGCTTTTTTCTTTAATAGAGTACCCGGCGGACCACCGCCAGCAGGGGTTCGCAATCCTCCTCCCCCCGCAGCAGGGCAGTAATCAGCATGGAAAACACCAGTTCCACAAATCCCTCCGGGGTCAGGCGGCTGTCAAACACCGACTGGTTGACCTGTCCGTCCTCCCGGAGTACCTGGCACAGTGCATCCCGCAGCTGGCCCTGGATCCGTTCCATCATCCGCCGGCCTTCCACCTTGCCTTCCCCGGTGGTAAAGCCCATGGCATGGAGGGTAAGAAATCCCTGATAACGGCGGTTTCCCTCCTGTATACTGTCATGCAGCCACTGGATTACCTTGCAAAAACGCTCCTCCCCCGTCAGATCCTCCGGTACATGGAAAAGTTCCTGCCATACGCTCTCCACCGTGGCCGCCACCAGCTCTGTCTTGGAGGGAAAATAGTTGTACAGCGATCCCACGGACACACCACAGCGTACCGCTACCGAGCGCATATGGATGGCGGACCACCCCTTCTCCTGAAGCATCAGGCGGCTGGCCTCCAGGATCTCGTCCCGGGAAATCACCGCATTCCGCATCAGACTCACCTCTCTCTTTGATCACCGGTCCGGCGGCATTACTCCAGCCGTGTCCCACAGGTGGCGCAGAACAGGCTGTCCCCATCTACCGGGCTGCCGCACTTGGGACATACCCGTCCGCTTTCGGCGGCAGGCGGCTCCATCTTGGCACCGCAGCCGCCGCAGAAGGCAGAATCCGGTCCCACCTCTGCCCCGCACTCCGGGCAGATGCGGATGCCCTTGATCTGACGGATCTGGGCCTGATACTGGGCAATCTGGGCATAGGCGGCCCGGATTCCTTCAATTTGAGCGGCATATTCATAGTCCGGGTCGTTCTGGTGCCGGTCATAGCAGGCCTGCCCCAGCTCCCGCAGCAGGGCTGCTGCCTGCCGCTCCTGCTCGGCAATGGCTCCGTTGAGCCGGGTCACCTCCGTAAAGTTCTTGGTGTGCTTGGCCACTCCCTGCCCTGCATCGGACAGCCGCTTGCCGATCCCATCCAAAAACTGAGACATACTCATGCTCCTTTCTCCCCACCTCCAGGTGGGGCCTGGATTTGATTTCCCTCACAATATAACATAGCCGCCCCTCTTTTTCAACCGGAGCAAACTGTCCTGTTCCCTCTTGACTTTTTCGCTTTAAAGCAGTAAAATACACAACGATACAATTTCCAGTTGGAAAAACATCCGCCTCCCCTCCCCCGCTGTGCGGAACCGGGAGGCGCAAAGGAGTCAGCTGTCATGGTTATCACAGACTTTCTGGAGCGCAACGCCCGGCTGTACCGGGACGAGCCCGCCCTGGTGGAGATCAACCCCTCGGAGGAGCGGGACAAGGCCACCACCTGGCGGGAGTTCAGCCTCATCGAGCGCAACCGTCCCGACGAGCCCTACCGCCGGGAGATCACCTGGGGCCAGTTTGACAAGAAGGCCAACCGTTTTGCCAACCTGCTGCTCA
Source organism: Flavonifractor sp. An4 (assembly GCF_002161755.1). Lineage (NCBI taxonomy): Bacteria > Bacillati > Bacillota > Clostridia > Eubacteriales > Oscillospiraceae > Flavonifractor > Flavonifractor sp. An4. The sequence goes on from NZ_NFIL01000006.1 coordinate 36,660, forward strand.
GCCGGGGACTGAAGCGGGGCACCAAAGTGGGCATCCTGCTGATGAACTGCCTAGAGTGGCTGCCGGTGTATTTCGGCATCCTGAAGGCGGGCTGTCTGGCCGTTCCTATGAACTTCCGCTATTCCTCCGACGAGATCCGCTACTGTCTGGATCTGGCCGATGTGGAGGCGCTGGTGTTCGGCCCTGAGTTCATCGACCGGCTGGAGCCCATCCTTCCCGACCTGGGCCGGGTGCGCCAGTGGTTCTATGTGGGCAACCACACCCCCGCCTTCGCTGAGAGTTATCGGGAGCTTGTCATGTACTGCACCATTGAGCCCCCTCCGGTCCATCTGGAGCTGAGCGATCTGGCGGCCATCTACTTCTCCTCGGGTACCACCGGCTTCCCCAAGGCCATTCTACATAATCACAAGGCCCTGCTCTCCTCCTGCCTCACCGAGCAGCACCACCACGGCCAGACCCATGAGGACGTATTCCTATGCATTCCGCCCCTGTACCACACCGGCGCCAAGATGCACTGGTTCGGCTCCCTGGCCAGCGGCGGCAAGGCGGTATTGCTGCGAGGGGTGTCCCCGGAGTGGATCCTCCGAACGGTCACCGAGGAAAAGTGTACCATCGTGTGGCTGCTGGTACCCTGGGCCCAGGACATCCTGGATGCCATCGACAGCGGCCGGGTCAATCTGGACGACTACCTGCTGGACCAGTGGCGACTCATGCACATCGGCGCTCAGCCGGTACCGCCCAGCCTGATCCACCGGTGGAAGAAGTTCTTCCCCCACCACCAGTACGACACCAACTACGGTCTGTCCGAGTCCATCGGTCCCGGCTGCGTCCATCTGGGGGTGGAGAACATCGGCAAGGTGGGCGCCATCGGCAAGCCGGGCTATCTGTGGGCCGCCAAGGTGGTGGACGAGCACGGTGTGGAGGTGCCCCAGGGCCAGGTGGGCGAACTCATCGTCTGCGGCCCCGGCGTGATGCAGTGCTACTACAAGAACCCGGAGGCTACCGCTGAGGTCCTCAAGGGGGACTGGCTGTACACCGGCGACATGGCCGAGGTGGATGAGGACGGCTTTATCTATCTGGTGGACCGGAAGAAAGACGTGGTCATCTCCGGCGGCGAGAACCTGTACCCGGTGCAGATCGAGGACTTCCTGCGGAAGTTCGACAAGCTGAAGGACGTGGCGGTCATCGGCCTGCCCGATCCCCGGCTGGGCGAGATCGCCGCCGCCATTGTGGAGGTGAAGGAGGGTGTCTCCTGCACCGAAGAGGAGATCAACGCTTTCTGTCAGGAGCTGCCCCGGTACAAGCGGCCCCGGAAGATCATCTTCGACCATGTGCCCCGCAACCCCACCGGCAAGATCGAAAAGCCGGTGCTGCGTGAGAAATACTGCCACGGCCGTCTGGTGGAGGCTCAGATCTCCAACTGATCCAGCCTGCCGGGCAGCAAGGAGTGTTCCCCTGTGACCGATATGCTCATCAAAGTATCTCTACTTGTCCTGTTTTTCGCCGTCATGGTGGGCATCGGGCTGTACTGCCGCCGCCACACCACCAACGTCAACGGCTTCGTGCTGGGGGGCCGGTCGGTGGGTCCCTGGCTCACCGCCTTCGCCTATGGCACCAGCTACTTCTCCGCCGTGGTTTTTGTGGGCTACGCCGGCCAGTTCGGCTGGCGCTTCGGCATCGCCGCCACCTGGGCAGGCTTGGGCAACGCCTTTCTGGGCTCCCTGCTGGCCTGGGTGGTGCTGGGCCGCCGCACCCGCATCATGACCCAGCACCTGGACAGCGCCACCATGCCCGAGTTCTTCGGCCGCCGCTTTGACAGCAGCAGGCTGAAGATCACCGCCTCCGTCATCATCTTCATCTTTCTCATCCCCTACACCGCCAGCCTGTACAACGGCCTGTCCCGGCTCTTCGCCATGGCCTTCGACATCGACTACGCCGTGTGCGTCGTAGTAATGGCGGTGCTCACCGGGGTGTACGTCATCGCCGGAGGCTATATGGCCACCGCCATCAACGACTTCATCCAGGGTATCATCATGATCTTCGGTATCATCGCCGTCATTGCCGCGGTGCTCAACACCCAGGGCGGTCTCACCGGAGCCCTGGACGCCCTGGCCCGGGTCAGCGACCCCGCCGTATCCGATACCCCCGGCGTGTTCGCCTCCTTCTTCGGCCCCGACCTGCCCAGCCTCATAGGCGTGGTGGTACTCACCAGCCTGGGCACCTGGGGTCTGCCCCAGATGGTGCAGAAGTTCTACGCCATTAAAAGCGAGTCGGCCATCACCAAGGGCACCGTGATCTCTACGGCCTTTGCCCTGGTGGTGGCGGGAGGCTGCTACTTCCTGGGCGGCTTCGGGCGGCTCTTCTCCACCCCGGAGACGGTGGCCGCTCAAGGCTACGACTCCATCATCCCCGCCATGCTCTCCGGTCTGCCCTCCATCCTCATTGCGGTGGTGGTCATTCTGGTGCTCTCGGCCTCCATGTCCACCCTGTCCTCCCTGGTGCTGGCCTCCAGCTCCACCCTCACTCTGGACTTTATTAAGGACAACCTGATCAAGGACATGGATGAGAAGCGGCAGGTCCGCTGGATGCGGTCCCTGGTGGTGGTGTTCATCGCCATTTCCGTGGTACTGGCCATTGTTCAGTACCGATCCAACCTGACCTTCATTGCCCAGCTTATGGGGGTGTCCTGGGGCGCACTGGCCGGAGCCTTCCTGGCTCCCTTCCTCTACGGGCTGTACTGGAAGCGCACCACCAAGGCCGCCTGCACCGTATGCTTCCTCTTCTCCACCGTGGTCATGCTGGCCAACATCTTCGCCGGGGCCTGGTTCCCTCCGGTACTCCAGTCCCCCATCAACTGCGGCGCCTTCTGTATGCTGGCAGGCCTGATCATCGTGCCGGTGGTCAGCCTGTTTACCCCCGCCCCCAGCTCCGGCCGGGTGAAGGAGATCTTTTCCTGCTATGAGCGCACCGTCACCGTGGCAGTCACCGACTCCATTGGTCCCAGGGACGATCTGGCAGAGGAAGGTCCTGTAAAAAAGATTTGACTTTACCAACAAAAAGTGATAAAGTAATACCGTTCAAATTTGCGAGAACGGAACCAGGTAGAGGCCGTTTCGCCGGAAAATCGTCGTCCTCTGCATCCGATGCAGAGGACGTTTTTTATTTTCCGATAGCCTCTGGAAAAGGAGAAATGCACCATGAAAACCCTGATGCTCGGCAACGAAGCCGTGGCCCGGGGCCTCTATGAGGCAGGCTGCGCCGTTGTCTCCAGCTACCCAGGCACCCCCAGCACCGAAATCACCGAGGCAGTAGCCAAGTTCCCCGAGGTGTACGCCGAATGGGCCCCCAACGAGAAGGTGGCCATGGAGACCGCCTTCGGCGCCTGTCTGGCGGGCAAGCGGTCCTTCTGCGGCATGAAGCACGTTGGCCTCAACGTGGCCGCCGATCCTCTGTTCACCATCGCCTATACCGGCGTCAACGCCGGCATGGTCATCGCCGTGGCCGACGATGCCGGGATGCACTCCTCTCAGAACGAGCAGGATTCCCGCCACTACGCCCGCTCGGCCAAGCTGCCCATGCTGGAGCCCGCCGACTCCGCCGAGGCTCTGGCCTTCACCAAGGCGGCCTATGAGCTGTCCGAGCAGTTCGACACCCCGGTGCTCCTCAAGATGTGCACCCGTGTGTCCCACTCCCAGAGCGTGGTAGAGACCGGAGAGCGGGTGGAGCCTCCCGCCCGGCCCTACGAGAAGAACCCCGCCAAGTACATCATGATGCCCGGCTATGCCAAGCTGCGCCACCCGGTGGTGGAGCAGCGCACCCAGGCCCTGGCCGACTGGGCGGAGAGCTGCTCTCTAAACCGGATCGAGGCAGGCGCCGACCACAGCATGGGTATCCTCACCTCCTCTACCAGCTACCAGTATGTAAAGGAAGTGGTGGGAGACAAGTATCCCGTCCTCAAGCTGGGCATGGTGTGGCCCCTGCCCTCCAAGCTGATCCGGGACTTCGCCGCCGGCGTGGAGAAGCTGGTGGTGGTGGAGGAGCTGGACGGCTTCCTGGAGACCTGGTGCCGGGAGCTGGGCCTGGAGGTGGAGGGCAAGGCCTCCTTCTCCCTCATCGACGAGCTCAGCCAAAATAAGGTGGCCGCCAAGCTGGGTACCGAACCTGAGGCGGGCAAAACCCTGGAGACCGACATCCCCAACCGCCCCCCCGTCATGTGCGCCGGCTGCCCCCACCGTGGTCTGTTCTACACCCTCAACAAGATGAAGCTCACCGTGCTGGGCGACATCGGCTGCTATACCCTGGGCGCGGTACCTCCCTTGTCCGCCATCGACTCCACCATCTGTATGGGGGCCTCGGTGTCCGGCATCCACGGCTTCCTGAAGGCCTCCGGCGGCCAGATGGACGGCAAGACGGTGGCAGTCATCGGCGACTCCACCTTCATGCACTCGGGCATTACGGGCCTGGTCAACATCGCCTACAACGAGTCCAACGCCACCGTTATCATTCTGGACAACTCCATCACCGGCATGACCGGCCATCAGCAAAACCCCACCACCGGCTTCAACCTGAAGGGAGACCCCTGCACCAAGATCGACTTGGAGTCCCTGTGCAAGGCCGTGGGTATCCGCCGGGTGCGGGTGGTGGACCCCTACGACCTGAGCCAGTGCGAGCAGGTCATCAAGGAGGAGCTGGCCGCCCCCGAGGCATCGGTGGTTATCTCCCGCCGTCCCTGCGCCCTGCTGAAATACGTCAAGCACAAGGCGCCCCTAACGGTAGACACTGGCAAATGCGTGGGCTGCAAGGCCTGCATGAAGATCGGCTGCCCCGCCATCTCGGTGACGGACGGCAAAGCCGGGGTGGACGCCACCCTGTGCGTGGGCTGCGGCGTGTGCCAGCAGCTGTGTAAGTTTGACGCCCTCCAGACGGGTGAGGAGGTGTGAACATGGATACGAAAAATATTATGATCGTAGGCGTGGGCGGCCAGGGTTCCCTGCTGGCCAGCAAGCTGCTGGGCCGTCTGCTGCTGGACCAGGGCTATGACGTGAAGGTATCCGAAGTCCACGGTATGAGCCAGCGGGGCGGCAGCGTGGTTACCTATGTCCGCTTCGGCAGCAAGGTGTACTCCCCCATCATCGATCAGGGGGAGGCCGATTTTATCGTCTCCTTTGAGCTGCTGGAGGCCGCCCGCTACACCGCCTTCCTCAAGAGCGGCGGGCGTATCATCACCAACACCCAGCAGATCAACCCCATGCCTGTTATCACCGGCGCCGCCGCCTATCCCCAGGACCTGGTGGGCCAGATGAAGGAGGCCGGAGTGCTGGTGGACGCCATGGACGCCCTGGCTCTGGCCGAGGAGGCCGGTTCTCCCAAGGCGGTGAACCTGGTGCTCATGGGCCGTCTGTCCCGGTACTTTGACCTGCCGGAGGAGGCCTGGCAGCAGGCTCTGACCCGCAGCGTACCGGAAAAATTCCTGGAACTCAACCGCAAAGCCTTCCACCTGGGCAGAAATTCCTGAGCCGCGAGGAGAGAGAAGCATGGAGCGTTACTATCAGAAAGACATTGAGTGCGCCAGCCGGGAGCAGATCCGCGCCTGGCAGGATGAGCGTCTGGTCAAGCAGGTCCGCAACGTATGGGACAACGTCCCCTACTACCGCAAGAAGATGGAGGAGAAGGGCCTGACCCCCGAGGACATCAAGGGTGTGGACGATCTGCACAAGCTGCCCTTCGTCACCAAGGCCGACCTGCGGGAGGCCTATCCCTACGGCCTGGTGGCCCGGCCTTTGAAGGACTGCGTCCGCATCCAGTCCACTTCCGGCACCACCGGCAAGCGGGTGGTGGCTTTCTACACCCAGCACGACATCGACCTGTGGGAGGACTGCTGCGCCCGCGCCATTACGGCCGCCGGCGGCACCAACGAGGACGTGTGTCAGGTGAGCTACGGATATGGCCTGTTCACCGGCGGTCCCGGCCTCAACGGCGGCTCCCACAAGGTGGGCTGCCTTACCATCCCCACCTCCTCGGGCAACACCGAGCGGCAGATCATGTTCATCCGGGACCTGAACGCCACCATTCTGTGCTGCACCCCTTCCTATGCCGCCTATCTGGCTGAGAGCATGAAGGAGATGGGCCTCACCCCCGACCAGATCCCCCTGAAGGCAGGTATCTTCGGCGCCGAGGCCTGGAGCCAGGAGATGCGGCAGAACATCGAGGAAACCCTGGGCATCAAGGCCTATGACATCTACGGCCTCACCGAGCTGTCCGGCCCCGGCGTGGCCTTTGAGTGCTCCGCCCAGAGCGGAATGCACATCAACGAGGACCATTTCATCGCCGAGATCATCGATCCCGAGACCGGGGAGGTCCTTCCCGAGGGGTCCAAGGGCGAGCTGGTGTTCACCTCCATTACCAAGGAGGCCTTCCCCCTGCTGCGCTACCGCACCCGGGACATCTGCGTGCTCCGCCATGAGGATTGCCCCTGCGGCCGCACCCACATCAAGATGAGCAAGCCCATGGGCCGCAGCGATGATATGCTCATCATCAAGGGCGTCAACGTGTTCCCGTCCCAGATCGAGACGGTGCTCATGGGCCAGAGCTTCGCCCCCAACTATCAGATCATCGTGGACCGGGTGAACAACACCGACACCATGGAGGTGCTGGTGGAGATGACCCCGGAGATGTTCTCCGACCAGCTGAGCCAGGTGGCCGAAAAGGAGAAGCAGGTTGTGGCCGCCCTCAAGGCCATGCTGGGCATCTACGCCAAGGTCCGTCTGGTGGCCCCCAAGTCCATCCAGCGCTCCGAGGGCAAGGCGGTCCGCGTCATCGACAAGCGGAAGATCTAAGAGAGGAGCAAGGTTATGACCATCCAACAGATTTCTGTCTTTCTGGAAAACCGGGCGGGGCAGCTGGCGGAGATCACCGCCATTCTGTCCGAACATCAGATCAATATGCGGGCCCTCCACATCGCCGAAACCAGCGATTACGGCGTGCTGCGCATGATCGTGGATCAGCCCCAGCAGGCCGCCTCCCTGCTGCTGGAACACGGCTTCATCGTCTCCATGACCCCGGTTGTAGCAGTGTTGGTACCCGACGAGCCCGGCGGCCTGGGCCGTATTCTGTCCCTGCTGGCCAAGGAATCCATTGATGTGGAGTACGTCTACTCGGTCTTTGGCCAGGTGGACGGCCAGGCCTGCATGATCTTCCGTGTGGCCGACGCCGTGGGGCTGGCCAGCCTGCTCCAGGCCAACGCCATGCCCCCCGCCCGGGGCGAGGCGCTGGGCGTCCATTAACGAGAAAAGCGAGGTTGAACTGTTATGCAGCCGTTGAGTAAGAAAACCCAGTATTTCACCGACTCCGTCATTCGCCGGATGACCCGCATCGCCATTGCCAACAACGCCATCAATCTGGCCCAGGGCTTCCCTGACTTCGACCCGCCCAAGGCGCTGCTGGACCGGCTGGCTGAGGTGGCCCATGCCGGCCCCCACCAGTACCCCATCACCATGGGTGCCCCCAACTTCCGCCAGGCTCTGGCCAAAAAGTGCGGCCGCTTCATGGGCCGCACCCTGGACCCGGAGACCGAGATGGTGGTGACCATCGGCTCCACCGAGGCCATGGTGGATACCATTTTTGCCCTCACCAACCCGGGGGATAAGATTATCCTCTTCTCCCCCTATTTTGAAAACTACCATGCCCAGGCCCTCTTTGCCGACTGTGAGCCTATCTATGTGCCTCTGGTGCCCCCCGCCTTCGGCTTCGACGCCACTGTGCTGGAGGACGCCTTCAAGCAGCACCCCAAGGCCATCCTCATCTGCAACCCCTCCAACCCCAGCGGCAAGGTGTTTACCGAGGAGGAGCTGAAGCTCATCGCGGACCTGTGCATCAAGTACGATGTGTACGCCATTATGGATGAAGTATACGAGCACATCGTCTACGCCCCCCACAAGCACACCTATATGAACTCCATCCCCGGTATGTGGGAACGCACTGTGTCCTGCTCCTCCCTGTCCAAGACCTACTCCATCACCGGCTGGCGGCTGGGCTACGCCATCGCCCCCAAGCACCTGATGGACAAGATCAAGCAGTACCACGACTTCAACGCCGTGGGTGCCCCCTCTCCCCTGATGGAGGCCGCCATCGCCGGTCTGGAGATGCCCGACAGCTACTATGAGGAGTTCGGGGCCCACTACGCCCACATGAAGGAGCTCTTCACCAAGGGGCTGGACAACATCGGCATCCCCTACACCGATCCCCAGGGCACCTACTTCGTGCTGGCCGACATCGGTCCCTACCTGAAAAAGGGCCAGACCGATGTGGAGTTCTGCGAGGAGCTGACTCAGAAGGTGGGCGTGGCCGCCGTACCCGGCACCTCCTTCTTCATGGAGGACGTGCCCAACATCGTCCGCCTCCACTTCGCCAAGAAGGATGAGACCCTGCTGGAGGCCCTGGACCGTCTGTCCCACATCAAGGAGAAAATGGCCTGAGCCGGGAGGAATCCATGCGCATCATCATCTCCCCCGCCAAGAAAATGCGGGTGGACACCGACAGCTTTGCCCCCGAGGGCCTGCCCGCCTTTCTGCCCGAGACCGGGCGGCTGCTGGCGGCGCTGAAGGCCATGGACGGCCCCGCCCTGCAAAAGCTGTGGAAGTGCAACGACTCCATCGCCGCCCTCAACCTGGAGCGGCTGGCCCATATGGACCTGGAGGGCCGCCTCACCCCCGCCCTGCTGTCCTACGAGGGCATCCAGTACCAGTATATGGCCCCCGGCGTCTTTGATCGGGAGCAGCTGGACTATGTGAAGGAACACCTGCGCATCCTCTCCGGCTTCTACGGGCTACTGCGCCCCTTCGATGGGGTGACCCCCTACCGGCTGGAGATGGCCGCCCCCCTGAAGGTGGACGGACACAAGGACCTGTACGCCTTCTGGGGGAGCAAGCTGGCAGAGACCCTGGCCGCCCAGACCGATCTGGTGGTCAATCTGGCCTCCAAGGAGTACAGCAAAGCTGTCTCCCCCCACCTGCCCCCCGCCGTCGCCTTCCTCACCTGCACCTTCGGGGAGAAGAAGAACGGCAAGGTGGTGGAGAAGGGCACCATGTGCAAGATGGCCCGGGGAGAGATGGTCCGCTGGATGGCGGAGCATCATGTCCAACAGGCGGAGGAGCTGCGAGATTTTGACCGGCTGGGCTACACCTTCTCCCCCGCCCATTCCGATCCCCAACACTACGTTTTCCTGAAGGAGGAACCCTGATATGCTGGAAGTGGGTACCGTCGCCCCCGACTTCACCCTCCCCGACAAGGAGGGCAACCCTGTCACCCTGTCTCAGTTTAGAGGCAAGCGGGTGGTGGTCTATTTCTACCCCCGGGACAACACCCCCGGCTGCACCCGGCAGGCCTGTGGCTACGCTGCCGCCTACGATGAGTTCCAGACTCTGGATACGGTAGTCATCGGCATCAGCAAGGACTCGGTGGCCTCTCACCAGAAATTCGCCCAGAAGCACGAGCTGCCCTTCATCCTGCTGTCCGACCCGGAGCTGACCGCCATTCAGGCCTACGGTGTATGGCAGGAGAAGAAGAACTACGGCAAGGTGTCCATGGGGGTGGTCCGCTCCACCTTCGTTATCAGCCCCGACGGCGTCATCGAAAAGGTGATGCCCAAGGTGAAGCCGGACACCAACGCCGCCGATATTCTGGCCTACCTGCGGGGATAAGAAATGCCCTCCGGTGATAAACCGGAGGGCATTTTTCATATTATACCCGGGTCCAGGTGGTCCCTTCCTTGCTGTCCTTGATCTCCACACCCATCTCCTTGAGCTGATCCCGGATGGCGTCGGCGGTGGCCCAGTCCTTGGCTTTCTTGGCCTCCAGGCGCTTGGCGATGAGGGCCTCGATCTCCTCGGCCCCCTCCACCGGGGCGGCGGCCTTCTCCCGGAGGGCAGCGGCCTTCTCCAGCAGGCTCAGGCCCAGCACGGTGTCAAAGCTGCCGATGAGGGCCCGCTTGGTGGCGTCGTTCACGTCGGCCTTGAGCACGTCATACAGGGCGGTGACACCCAGAGAGGTATTCAGGTCGTTGCCCACCGCCTCGATAAAAGCGGCTTTGTACCGGGCGGCGGCCTTCTCGTCCACCGGGGCGGGGTCGTCGGACAGGGCGGCCACCCGGGCCACCAGCTTGTCGTAGGCCACTTTGGCGTTGTCCAGGTTCTCCCAGGAGAACACCAGGCCCTTGCGGTAGTGGGACTGCAGGCAGAAGAAACGGTAGACCAGAGGATCGTACCCCTTCTCCTCCAGCAGGGAGACGGTGAGGAACTCGCCTTTGGACTTGCTCATCTTGCCGTCGTTGGTATTCAGATGGTGGACGTGCATCCAGTATTTGCACCAGGGATGGCCCAGATAGGCCTCAGACTGGGCGATCTCATTGGTGTGGTGGGGGAAGGCGTTGTCGATGCCGCCGCAGTGGATATCCAGATACTCACCGGCGTACTTCATGGAGATGCAGGAGCACTCGATGTGCCAGCCGGGATAGCCCACGCCCCAGGGGGAGTCCCACTTCAGGGCCTGATCCTCAAACTTGGACTTGGTGAACCACAGCACAAAGTCGTTCTTGTTGCGCTTGTTGGTATCCTCCTCCACGCCCTCACGGACGCCCACCGCCAGGTCCTCCTCGTCGTGGTCGTTGAACACATAGTATTTCTCCAGCTTGGAGGTGTCGAAATACACGTTGCCCCCCGCCACATAGGCGTAGCCGGTGTCCAGCAGCTTGGTGATAACCTTGATATAGTCGTCGATCATGCCGGTGGCGGGCTGCACCACGTCGGGGTACTTGATGTTCAGCTTCTTGCAGTCGGCAAAGAAGGCGTCGGTGTAGAACTTGGCAATCTCCATGACGCTCTTGTGCTCCCGCTTGGCGCCCTTCACCATCTTGTCCTCGCCGGTGTCGGCATCGGAGGCCAAATGGCCCACGTCGGTAATGTTCATAATCCGCTTCACGTCATAGCCGTCGTAGCGGAGGAATTTCTCCAGCACGTCCTCCATCAGGTAGCTGCGCAGGTTGCCGATGTGGGCGAAGTGGTACACCGTGGGGCCGCAGGTGTACATGGTCACCTTGCCCGGCTCGTGGGGGACAAACTCTTCCTTTTTGTGGCTTGCGGAGTTATACAGTTTCATGGCAATTCGCTCCTTATTGATTTTGGCTTCTGGCCTGTTCATCCATCAGCTTTTCCAGCCACTCCAGCCGGGAACTGATGGCCTGCAATTCTTTCTGTACCGGGTCGGTAACGTGGATCTGGTCCACGGAGGAGGCGTAGTCCACCTTCTCCCCGGCAATACGCACCACCCGGGCGGGCACACCCACGGCGGTGGCGTTGGGCGGGATCTCGCTGAGCACCACCGCGTTGGCGGCAATGCGGGAGTTGTCTCCCACCTTAAAGGGGCCCAGCACCTTAGCGCCGGTGGACACCAGCACGTTGTTGCCCAGGGTGGGGTGGCGCTTGCCCTGGTCCTTGCCGGTACCGCCCAAGGTGACGCCGTGGTAGATGAGGCAGTCGTCGCCGATCTCGGCGGTCTCGCCGATAACGATGCCCATGCCGTGGTCAATGACAAACCGGCGGCCGATTTTGGCCCCGGGGTGGATCTCAATGCCGGTCCAGAACCGGCTCCACTGGCTGACAAACCGGGCCAGGAACTTCAGGTGGTGCCGGTAGAGGAAATGGGCCAGCCGGTGGTAGATGATGGCGTGTACGCCAGGATAGAGCAAAAAGATTTCCAGACGGCTCCGTGCCGCCGGGTCGCGGGCCTGATAGGCCCGCAGGGTCTCGCCAAGTCGGGTCAGAGAAAACACCTCCAAAGAAAAACGCCTCTTACGCATACGCATAAGAGGCGATAAAATCGCGGTTCCACTCTCATTTCTCACTCGAAGGCCGATGACGGGGCCAGCCGGGGGGCATCCACATCCCCCGCGCTCCCGGACGCACATTCTCCAGTTACTCCCTGGGACCGCTCTCAGCCGGTGACGTTCCCTCTCTGGCGGGTACTCGCTGGATACTATTTCCGTTCCTCGCGCTATTTGGTTACCATAGTATACTACCACGTTTTCTATTTGGTGTCAAGTCAACGAACACCCGGGTCATACTTGGCGCAGAAGGATGCCACGTCGTCAAAGTCCCGCAGCCGCTCCCGCAGCTCTTCATGGCTCCAGTCCCACCACTGGATGCGCAGGAGGGCGGCGATGGTATCCTCATCGTACCGCCAGCCGATGTGTCGGGCGGGCACGCCCCCCACGATCTCATAGGGGGCCACATCGTGGGTGACCACAGCCCCTGCCCCCACCACCGCGCCATGGCCCAGGGTGACCCCCGCCATGATGACGGCGTTGTGGCCGATCCACACGTCGTTGCCCGTGGTCACATGGTGGTTGTCCCGCCGCCATTGGAGCAGAGCCTGATCATCCGGCCCGAAGCCGTAGTGGGCGCAGCGGTAGGTGAAATGGTGGGCTGCCGCCCGAGTCTTGGCCGGGTGCTGTACCGGGTTGATGCGTACCCCTGTGGCAATGGAGTTGAACTTACCGATGTGGGAGTAGATCACATCGTTGGACCCGAAGAGGTAGGTGTAGTCCCCCACATGGGTCTCCTCCACGATACAGTGGTCCCCCAACTCCACATAGCGGCCAAAAGTGCAGTTTTTCACCACACAGGTGGGATGGATGAGGGGCCGGTCCTCCTCCAAAGTTCTGGTAAAGTCCAGCATTATACTTTACTCCAGTCGATAACGTCCTTATTTTTTACAAAATACTCGATACCGGAATAGATGGTGGTAGCCAAAATAATGGCCACGCATACCACATCCAGGGTCAGGTTGTGGAACACCAGCATAATGCAGATGCACACCATGGTGGAGGCGGTCTTGATCTTGCCCGACCAGGCAGCGGCAATGACCCTTCCCCGCTCCACGGCAATGAGCCGCAGGCCGGTAACGGCAAACTCCCGCACCACCACAATGAGCAGCGCCCAAGCGGGGAAACGGTTCATCTCCACGAACCACAGCAGGGCGGCCATGACCAGCATCTTGTCCGCCAGAGGGTCCATGAACTTGCCGAAATCGGTAATCATGTTGTAGTGACGGGCAATATAGCCGTCCACAAAATCAGTGACGCTGGCCAGGATGAACACAGCCAGGGCATAGTACATATGGAAGGGGAACTGGAGGTAGAGCACCACCAGAAAGACGGGGATGAGCAGTACCCGAAGCAAAGTCAGCTTATTGGCGGTATTCAAAACACGTCACTCCTCTATTTCCCCGGTCAGGTCACCATCGCTGGTACCGGTAATACGCACGTTGACAAAGGTCCCCGCAGGCACCAGACCGGCGGCGGTAAAGAACACCTTGCCGTCCACGTCGGGGGAATCGGCATAGGAGCGGCCAGCGTAGCAGCCCATATCTGGGTCAAAGCCCTCGCACAGCACCTCCAGGGTCTCCCCCAGGCGACTCTCGTTCCAGGCGTCCATCACCCGGCTCTGGAGCTCCACCAGCAGCTCCACACGCCGCTTGGCGGTATCCGGGTCCACCTGATCAGGCATGACGGCGGCGGGGGTTCCCTCCTCAGGAGAGAACTGGAAGATACCCGCCCGCTCAATACCGCTCTCCCGCAGGAAGTCACACAGCTCCTCAAACTCCTCCTCAGTCTCGCCGGGCAGGCCGCAGATGAGGGAGGTACGCAGCACCAGACCGGGCAGCCGCTCCCGCAGCTTCTTCAGCAGGGCGATGATCTCCGCCTTGGTGGAGCGCCGGTTCATGGCCTTGAGGATACGGTCATTGATATGCTGAAGGGGGATATCAATATACTTGAGGATCTTATGCTCCCGGGCAATGACGTCGATGAGGGCGTCATCCAGCTCATCGGGGTACAGGTAGTGGAGCCGCACCCAGTGGAAGGGCAGCTTGCACAGCTCGGTCAGCAGTTCCGGCAGCATCCGCTTATGGTACAGATCGGTGCCGTACCGGGTGATGTCCTGAGCGATGACGATGAGCTCCTTCACCCCGTCGTCGGCCAGCTTCTTGGCCTCAGCCAGCAGTGACTCCATGGTGCGGCTGCGGTACCGGCCCCGGAGGGAGGGAATCACGCAGTAGGCACACCGGTTGTCGCACCCCTCGGCAATCTTCAGGAATGCGGTATAGGGGGGCGTGGAGACGATACGCGCCCCGTCCTCGATGGTATGGTCGATATCCCCGAAGTAGGTGGGGGTATCCCCTTCCATGACAGACTCGATAGCGGGCACGATGTCGGTATAGCTGCCGGTACCCAGAATGCCGTCGATCTCAGGCAGTTCCTCCTGGATCTCGTCCCGGTAGCGCTGGGTCAGACAGCCCGCCACCAGCAGCTTGCCCAGCTTACCCTGGTCCTTCAGGGCAGCCAGCTCCAAAATATTCTGGATGGCCTCGCTCTTGGCGGAATCGATAAAGCCGCAGGTATTGAGCACCGCCACATCGGCCCCCTCGGGGTCGCCGGTAACGGTATGGCCGGCAGCCTTCACCAGGGCCATCATCTGCTCGGTATTCACCAAATTCTTGGCACAGCCAAGGGATACAAATGCAATCTTCAAGAGACTGCCTCCTTATACGATGGTATATCTGCCCTCCCGGCGGGGAGGCATTTGGGGCTGCTGATCAGGATAGCCCAGGGTAATGGCCGCCACGAATTCTCCCTTGTCAGGAGCAAACCGCTCCTGAAAGGCGGGGCCGAAGCCCATCCGCTGGGGCGCGGACAGCCAGCAGGAGCCAATCCCTTTGTCCCAGGCAGCCAGCAGTATATTTTCAATGGCGGCTGACACGCTCTGCATGGCGCCGTCCCGGTCTGGATAGTCAGGTTTCAGGAAGAACACCAGTACGCACACCGGCGCACCTCCCAGGGTGGACAGGAACTTGTTGGTGATACCCACCTGCTCCGGATTACGGGCAAAGCGCTGCTCCAGCACCGGGGTGAACTTCTCCACTACCCCGCCCATAATGGTCTTGACCTCCTCCAGAGCTTCGGGGCTCTGAACGGCTACAAAGTACCAATGCTGCAGGTTGATAGCGGACGGGGCAGCCAGACCGGTCTCCAGGATGTCCTTCAAATCGGCCTCCGGAATGGGGTCGGCCTTATAGCGGCGGATGCTGCGGCGGGTCATCAGGGCTTCGCGGGTATCCATCAGAATTCCTCCTCCAGTGCCCCGCCGTACCGGCGCAGGCCCTCTTTGATATCCTCCCACCGGAACCCCCGGCGGGCCAGGGCGTTGGCCGCCCGTTGATAACTTTTGGGGTCGGTGAGATCCGCCCCACGGAGTTTTTTCTGCAAAAAAGCGTCGATAGCGTTGTCAGGGGCCTCCAGATCCTCCAGGGCTTCGTCCCAATAGTCCCGGGGCACACCTCGGCGATAGAGTTCGTCCCGGATGCGGGCCGGGCCCCAGCCCTTGGCAGCATAGTGGTCGGCCACCGTACGGGCATAGGCCTCATCGTTCAGGTAGCCCAGCTCCTCCAGCCGGTCGGCCGCCGCTTCAGCGGTCTCCCGGTCAGCCAGCGGCTCCTTCTCACGGTTCCGGGGCCGGGCAGTCAGCTTGTCCACCAGTTCCTTCCGGGACAGGGGTCGGGCAGCCAGCAAGTCCAGAGCCTTGTCCCGCACAGCGGCGGCTTTGGCAGCCCGTTCCACCTGCTCTAACTGCTCCGGGCTCAGCTCCAGGCCTGAGCACAGCCCAAAGGCGACGATCTCATTTTCTGTGATGCGGAGGATGGTCCCATCCTCCAGGTGGCACAGCCAGCGGCCTTGAATGCGCTCCGAGGGGGCCAGCTTACTGATCCGCATCCTCGAAGTCCTCGGCGGATACATCCACCGCCCGGCCGGCAGCACGGGCAGCGGCCCGGGCCTGGCTGCTCATCAGCTTGTAGGAGTTCTTCCGAATGTCGGCCTCCAGCCGATCGCATACCTCCGGGTTGTCCTTCAGGTACTGCTTGGCAGCATCCCGGCCCTGACCCAGACGGGTCTCACCCATGGCAAACCAGGAACCCGACTTCTGAACCAGGTCCAGCTTGGTGGCCAGATCCAGGATCTCGCCCACCTTGGAGATGCCCTCGCCGTACATGATGTCAAACTCCGCCTCCTTGAAGGGAGGAGAAACCTTGTTCTTGACCACCTTGACCCGGGTACGGTTACCAATGATCTCAGAGCCATTCTTCAAAGACTCCACCCGGCGCACATCCATACGGACGGAGGCATAGAACTTCAGAGCCCGGCCGCCGGTGGTGACCTCCGGGTTGCCGTACATAACGCCCACCTTCTCACGAAGCTGGTTGATAAAGATGACCACACAGTTGGTCTTGGCAATGGAGCCGGCCAGCTTCCGCAGAGCCTGGCTCATGAGGCGGGCCAGCAGACCCACATGGGAGTCGCCCATGTCGCCTTCGATCTCGGCACGGGGGGTCAGGGCAGCCACCGAGTCCACCACCACCACGTCGATGGCGCCGGAGCGGACCAGGGCTTCACAGATTTCCAGGCCCTGCTCACCGGTGTCGGGCTGGGAGATGAGCATGGAGTCGATGTCCACGCCCAGAGCCCGGGCATAGTAGGGATCCAGGGCGTGCTCGGCGTCGATAAAGGCCACCTCGCCGCCCCGCTTCTGGGCCTCGGCCACAATGTGGAGGGCCAGGGTGGTTTTACCGGAGGACTCGGGGCCATAGATCTCGATGATACGTCCCTTGGGGACGCCGCCGATGCCCAGGGCCAGGTCCAGAGACAGAGAGCCGGTGGGGATGGCCTCCACCACAATGTCGGCGTTGTCGCCCAGGCGCATGATGGAGCCCTTGCCGTAGGCCTTCTCGATCTGGGCCATGGCGGTCTCCAGCGCCTTTTTCTTGTCAGAGGCGGGAGCGGCGCTCTCCACCACAGATTTCTTCTTGTCTGCCATGTATCCTTTTCATCCTTTCACGGCGGGCCAGAAGCCCGCCCTTACCGATTCAAAACACCTTCCACCACACGCCAGATGCCCTGGGTGTCCTGACTGGACTGCACGTTGGAGAAGCCCTGCTCAATCAGCAGCTGCTCCACATCCGGAGCCTGTCCAATCCCCACCTCAAAAAGGAGGGAGCCGCCCAGCCGCAAAGCGGGGCCCCACTGGGCAGTCACCGCCCGGTAGAAATCCAGGCCGTCGGCGCCGCCGTCCAGAGCGGTACGAGGCTCAAAATCCCGGACAGAGCGGTCCAGTCCGGCAATATCTCCGGTGGGAATATATGGCGGGTTGCAGGCAATGACGTCAAAGTCCCACAGCGCTCCGTCCGGAGGCTGAAGGGCGTCGGCCTGGAAGCAGGTCACCCGGGCATTCAGGTCACACCGGCGGATATTCTGCTTGCAGGTTTTCAGGGCCGCCTCGCTCAGGTCAGCCAGCACCACCCGGCAGTCGGGCACGTTGGAGGCCACCGCCAGACCCACGCAGCCGCTGCCGGCGCACAGATCCAGCACCCGTGCCCCCTCCCCTGCCGCCCGGGCCAGCAGAATGGCCCGCTCAGCCAGCAGTTCAGTATCCATGCGGGGGATGAGTACATCCCGGTTGACGGTGAGAGACAGGCCGTAAAATTCCCACTCTCCAATGATGTAGGCCACCGGTTCTCCGGACAGCCGCCGCTCCACCAGCTCCTTCAGCTTCTCCTCCACCGCGTCAGAAGCATAAAGGGCCATATCCCGGTAATACTGCTCCCGGTTCTTTCCGGCGGCAGCGCACACCAACTCCCGGGCCTCCAGCTGGGCACCCTCCACCCCTGCTTCCCGCAGGCGGCGGCGTACGTCCAGATAGAGGTTGTTGTAGGTGGTTGCCATGCTGTAACCACTCCTCGTCTCTCTTGTTCTCTTTCTCAAAACACCTTTATTGGGTGTTACCACCGATCTTTGCCCTGCTCCTGAGGCAACACCAGGGTAAAGGCCCGGATTCCCACCTCGATCATGGAATCGTCCGGCTCAAAGGTAGTCCAGTTCTGGAGCCACATACCGGGGGCAGACATCATCCGGGTAAACCAGTTGTCATGCCGGCCTACCAGGCGGTTGAACTCGTAGGTCAGGCTGACGATCACCGGCAGCATCAGCAGATGCAGGCCCATCCGCAGGAAGGTATTGGTCACCTCCACAAAGGAAAACACCACGCTGGACAGCAGAATGCTTACCACGATGACCACAAAGAGGAAGCTGGTACCGCAGCGGGGATGGTGCCGGGGCTGCTTGCGGACGTTCTCCACCGTCAGGGGCAGACCGTGTTCATAGCAGAAGATGGTCTTATGCTCCGCCCCGTGATATTGGAATACCCGATGGATATCCTTCATGTGGGAGCACAGGATCAGATAGCCCACAAAGATCACAATACGAACCACACCCTCCAGCACGTTGCGCAGCCACATGGCCAGGGGGGTAAAGTGGCCCAACAGGCCCACCAGGGCGGTAGGCAGCAGAATAAAGAGTCCCACCGAGAAGCAGATACCCAGTACCACCGCCAGGGTCACCAGGGCGGAGGCCGCCTTTTCGCTGCCCAGGTGCTTGTCCAGCCACTGCTCAAATTTAGAGGGTTCCTCCGGCTCCTCCTCGTCCTCAGGCACGAAGGACGCCGAGTACATCAGCGCCTTGACGCCGTTGGCCATGGAGGAACAGAAATTAAAGACGCCCCGGATGAAGGGCACACCCAGCACCGGATGCTTGTCCTTGATGAGCACCCGCTCCTCTACCTGCTCGGCCAGTTCCCCGTCCGGCTTGCGGACCACCACGGCCTTTTTCTCCGGCCCCAGCATCATGATGCCTTCGATCAGGGCCTGACCGCCGATCATGGTCTTATACGGCGTGTCGCAGGCACGTTTCGTCTGTTTTGACATTCGTTCCATGTTCTCCTTGCTATTTGGATTCATATCTAACATATTGTATCAGACCCGCACCCCGATTGCAAGGGGTGCGGGTCTCTTTTTTAAAACAGATGTTCGATTTGCCTGACATTTCCTCACTGGGGCTGGATGGGCAGACGGACGGTGACGATACAGCCGCCCCCCTCGGCGTTGCCGATCTCCAGTACACCCTCATGGCGGCTGACAATCTCATCGCACACCGCCAGGCCGATGCCGGAACCTCTGGCTTTGGAGGAACCCTTGTAGAACTTGTACTTGACGTGGGGCAGCTCCTCCTCGGGAATGCCAGGACCATAGTCCCGGATGGTGATGACCACCATATCCTCCTCCCTGCGGATGGCGGTATCAATGCGTTTACCCGAGCCGCCATGTTTGGCGGCGTTGTCCAGCAGGTTGCAGAACACCTGCCGCAGCCGCTCCGGATCGCCTTCAATGGGCGGAAACTCCTCGTCGCAGTCGAAATGGTTGAGCTCGATGCCCTCCCGGCGGAAGAACTCCCGGTAGGTGTATACCGCGTCCTCCAGCTCCGCCTTGATGTCCATGGGCTCCACCGACAGGGTGAAACGACCGTCCTGGATGCGGGAGAACTCCAGCAGCTCCTCCACCATGTTGGTCAGCCGCCGGGCCTCAGAGACGATGATGCCCATGCCCTTCTTCACATCGGCACCGTCCCGCACCTCGCCGTTCATGATGGTCTCCGCCCAGCCGTTGATGGCCGTCAGAGGGGTACGCAGCTCGTGGGACACTGAAGAGATAAATTCATTCTTCATCTTCTCGCTCTGGTTGATCTTCAGAGACATATCATTGATGGCGTCGGTCAAATCACCGATCTCGTCGTCAAAGCGCTTTTCGATCTGTACGCCGTAGGACCCGGCGGCGATGCGCTTGGCGGTCTCCGTGATTCCCGCCACCGGCTCCACAATGGAGCGGACAAAGTACAGGTTGGAAAAGTAAACAATAGCCAGGATCACCATACCGATGCCCAGGGAGATGGCTACCACAATAACGATCTGCCAGTCCACGTTCCGCAGAGAGGTAACGTAGCGCATGGCACCCACCACTTCCCCGTCGATGATGAGGGGGCTGGTGGCAGCCATAATATGCTCCCCAGTACTGGGGTCGGAGCCGGTCCACACCTCGGTCTTGCCCTGGCTCAGCGCCTTGGAGATATCAGGGGTACCCGGAGAACGGAAAGCAGTCAGGTCCGAACTGGAGTAGCGGATCTGGCCGCTGGCGTCCAGGAACTCCACCTCCAGCTGGTCGCTGGACTGGTCGCTGCCCACCAGCGTCCGGGCATACTCATAGTAGGAGTCGCCGCTGGCCCGGTAGTAGTTGAAGCTGCGCACCGCGCTTTCCGCCTTTTGGGACAGAGATTCGCTGAGGGTCGAATAGTAGTAGCTGCCCATGGCTGCGGAAAAGGCGGTCACCGCCAGCAGCACGATGAAGAGCACCACGCTGATGGAGTTGACCATCCACCGCTTCCGAATGCCGCGGATGCCTTTGATTTTCTTCATAGGTCGATGTTTCACCACCTGGGTTTGATAAAAAATAGCGCGTCACAGGGTTGGGCGGCCGCCGTCAGAAGCCCCACTTGTAGCCGTAGCCCCATACCGTTGTTATAAAGGTAGGATTCGTCGGGTCGTCTTCGATTTTGATGCGCAGGCGGCGGATATTCACGTCCACGATTTTCAGCTCGCCGAAATAGTCCCGGCCCCACACGGAGTCCAGAATCTCCTCCCGGGACAGAGCCTTCCCCGGATTATCCATAAACAGCTTCATAATGGAATACTCCACCTGGGTCAACTTGACCCGCTGTCCGTTCTTCTCCAGAGTGCGGTTGCGGGTATTCAGCAGGAAGGGCGGCTGACTGATCTCGCCGGTGTCCACCGCCTCCGCCCCGCCGGTACGGCGGTACAGGGCATCAATGCGGGCGGTGAGCTCCGCCGGGGAAAAGGGCTTGGTCACATAGTCGTCGGCGCCGGTCATCAGCCCGGTGACCTTATCCATCTCCTGAGTGCGGGCGGTGAGCATAATGATGCCGATGTTATTGTCCCCCGCCCGGATACGGCGGCATACCTCAAAGCCATCCATATCAGGCAGCATAATGTCCAGCAACGCCACCTTGATATCCGGATTGCGCTTGAGCTGGGCCAGGGCCTCCTCGCCGGTCTCGGCCTCGATGGCCTCATAACCGGCCCGCTTCAGGTTGATGACCACAAAGCTGCGGATGTTGGCCTCGTCTTCCAGTACGAGTACCTTTTTCATCCCATTCCCTCCTTATATTCCTGTCCGTGTCAGGACCAGTCGTTGGTAATCAGTGCAAAGTGTGCCTTCACACCGCTCTCGTCCAGTCCGCAATCCCAGCTGTTCTGGATGAAGCGGGCGGCATAGATGGTGTCGCTGTCGTCATCCCCCTCCAGCAGCCGGAAGCGGCCCGACATATTGGCCCGCATATAGCGGTTGTCACCCCGCAGGGTGTAGATCACCAGGAATGGGGCCGGGTCCACACTGGCGTCTCCCTCCCAGTAGGAGAAGATGACCGCCCGCTCTCCCCCGCCGGCCACGTCGCTGCGGGACAATGTGATCTTGCCGTCCCAGCTATCCGGCAGGATAAAATACCAGCCGTCCTGATCGTTGTAGTAGGTGGAGAAGACCGGATGGGAGTTGCCGTTGATATCGTACTGCCGCCAGCGGATGGCCCAGAAGTTCACCGCAATGCTGGTGCTGCTGGGATCAGGCAGCGCATAGGGGTCAGGCAGCTCCATAATGCCGTCATTATTGATGTCTTTTGCTGTCACCGCTGTATACCAACGGATGGTATTGTCACTCTCCCCTGTCTCAGGATCCAGGGTGATGTTCTGGATCCGTCCGTTTTTCCAGGCGAAAATATCGGTGATCTGCCCGGTCTGGCTGTAGGCGGTGCTGGAATCGTAATCGGTCTCGCTGCCGCTGCGGCCATAGGCAGAGCTGACAAAAACCGCCGGGATGTTATCCTGCAAATATCCAGTCTTAACTCCGCCCTCCGGCAGGCTGGTAACATTGTGGGACAGAGGTGCCGAGGAGTCCAATCCCAGGATACCGTTCTTGTAGTTGTACAGCTCCACCCGGTTGCTCTCCTCAGTGGCGCCGGTCTGGATCACCACGACCTCGTCCTGGCCATCCTGGTCCATATCGCAGATCTGGAAATTGGTATAATTGGTACGCATCAGCTCCAGTACCTGGCCGTTATGAATGGAATAGGCAGCCAGGGAGTGGTTCTGATCGCTCATCATCTGCCAGCTGACGATGATCTCCTTGCTGGGACTGTCGTCCAAATTCTCATAGGAGACATAGTTGATGGCCGAACCCTCGCCTTCAATAATGGCCGCCACCTCATAGTCGTCTCCGGTCTGACGATAAATGTAGATCTTCAGGGGGCGCTCCGACGAACTGACCCGGAAAAAAGCGATGGCCTCCTGAACACCGTCGCCATCCAGATCCTGAAGCTGTACCTTCTGGGTCAGTTCTCCGGTGAGGGGGGCGGCGTACTCGCCGCCGGCGTTAAGGACTTCGTTGATCTTATTATCCAGCTTCAGATAGTCGTCCGGCGCTCTGGGCGGGGCGTAAAGGTCGTCCACCGACTGGGAAAAGCAGCCTGTCAGCAGCATTAACAGCCCTGCCGCCAAAATCAGTCTGAGTTTTTTCATGGATTTTCTGCCCTCCGTGGGAATTTTCGATAGTGTTATCATAACACATCTTCCGGTGAAATGGTATGGCGTTTTCTGAATTTATTCCGATTACAGGGCTTGCCATCTGTCCGCAATTCGTGTATAATACCATCCAGACCGCATATAGGACGCCGGTGTGATGGAATGGTAGACGTGACGGATTCAAAATCCGTTGGTGGCAACACCGTGTGGGTTCGAGTCCCACCACCGGCACCACGTCGGAGCAAAGTTCGCTTTGCTCCGACGTCTTTTTATGCCCGTGGCAAAAAAAGAAGTCATCTGCCCGCTCCCTTGCTCCTCCTTTCCAAATCGAACCCGCTCCGCTGGGCTGCGGTTTGATTTTTACCGCTTTATCAGAAATTTTTAATAATTTTTGTTTCAATATGTGGTATCATTTGCAAAAATTAAAGTTCATTCAAGGAGAAGGAAAATGATTGCCAACCAGCTTACGCGCTCCAGGGACGCAGCAGATCACGGGATATCCTTAAACACACTGAAATACATTGCAATTTTGGCAATGACCATCGACCATATCGCCTTTGCATTTGTACCCCTGGGCACGCCTCTGGCCATTCTTATGCATACCATTGGAAGAATAACAGGCCCCATTATGTTCTTTTCCGCCGTGGAGGGGTACCATCATACAAGCAATATCCGCAGATATATCCTTCGCTTGGCTGTATTTGCAATCATCAGCTGGCTCCCGTTTTTGTATTTTAAGTACGGCGGCGACCTGTCGGGTGCTCCAGTTATGCGTCCAAATGTGATCTACACCATTCTTTTAGGTGTATTGGCCATACACATCCGCAGGAATGCACATCTAAAAAATCCGGTCCTCAAAACACTTTTAATTTTGGCTCTGATCATTCTCTGTGTTCCGGCGGATTGGGGCTGTACAGGCATTATAATCATCCTTGTTTTGGATTACTTCTATACGAACTTTAAACACCAGGCATTTGCATACTGTATGGTAGTTCTGCTCAATATGGAGATACTTACCATGCTTACAAGTCCCTTCTTCTCCCTGTTTTATGACCACACTTTTTATATTGATACAGAATATTACTTATACTCGCTCCAAAATATCGGGGCATTCATTCCCATCATCCTGCTTTCTTTCTATAAAGGACAGCACGGGTCAAAAAGCAGCTTCTCAAAATGGTTTTTCTACATCTTTTACCCGCTTCACCTTTTGGTGCTGGGATTTCTGCAAACACTCTGAGAAAAATGCGGGAACAGCGCAGATGCTGTTCCCGCACAGTTTATAAAGAAATAAAATTTGTACCAGAAAAATCCTTCGACGCACTGATCCCCCGGCGCTGGTCGCGCCGGGGGATCTCAGTGATATGAAGTTAAACTGCCTTACACCTGGCTCAGGAAACGGAGGAAGGCCTCCTTCCCCTCCGGGGTACGGGCATAGACGCCGGCGTGCTCCAGCACCTTGGCAAACACCAGGCCGGTCTCGTGGTAGACCACGTCCAGGGCGTTGTCCGGGGTGACCCGGGCGGCAAAGCCCTCCGCCCAGCTTGCGTGGGATGCGGTCAGCGGGTCGGAGCGCAGGTCGCCGCCCTGTGCCAGCTTGTCCGCCACCGCCGCCAGTTCAGTCTTGAGCCGGGCAGGCAGTACCGCCAGGCCCATGACCTCGATGAGGCCGATGTTCTCCTTCTTGATGTGGTGGAGCTCGGCATGGGGGTGATAGACGCCCAGGGGATGCTCCTCGGTGGTGATGTTGTTGCGCAGCACCAGGTCCAGCTCGTAGTCGCTCCCCCGCCGCCGGGCGATGGGGGTAATGGTGTTGTGAGGCTCACCGTCGGTCTCGGCGTAGATGAAAGCGCTCTCATCGGTATAGCCCCGCCAGCTGGTCAGGATGCGGTCGGCCAGGTCAATGAGCCGCTGGGGATCGGCACAGGTAAGGCGCACCACCGACATGGGCCACTTGACAATGCCGGCCTGCACATCCTCATAGCCCGGGAAGGTGAAGGGGGTCTCCACCGGTGCTTTCTCCATGGCGAAGGTATAGCGGCCGCCCTGGAAATGGTCGTGGGCCAGGATGGAGCCGCCTACAATGGGCAGGTCGGCGTTGGACCCCACGAAGTAGTGGGGGAACTGACCCACGAAGTCCAGCAGCTTGCCGAAGCAGGCCTTGTCGATCTTCATGGGGGTATGGACACTGTTCAGGCAGATACAGTGCTCATTGTAATACACATAGGGAGAATACTGCAAAAACCAGGGAGAACCGTTAATGGTAATGGGCACAATGCGGTGGTTCTGGCGGGCGGGATGGTTTACCCGTCCGGCATAGCCCTCATTCTCGGCACACAGCTGGCACCGGGGATAGGCGGAAGCAGGCAGGTTGCGGGCCGCCGCAATGGCCTTGGGGTCCTTCTCCGGCTTGGACAGATTGATGGTGATGTCCAGCTCGCCATACTCGGTCTGGGCCTTCCACTGCACGTCCTTGGCAATGCGGTCCCGGCGGATATAGTTGGTGTCCTGGCTGAATTTATAGTACCAATCGGTAGCCGCCTTGGGGTCCTGACGGAACAGGTCGTTGAAGGTGTCAATGACCTGGGCGGGACGAGGCGTAAGGGCACCCATAAGCCGGGTGTCAAACAGGTCCCGGTAAGTTACGGTGTCCTCGGGCAGCATTCCCCGGGCACAGGCGTCGTCGGTAAGGGCGCCCAGAATGACGGGCAACTCCTCCTCCCCTACCTGTCCCACTTCCGGCAGGGCGCAGCTGTCTACCCGCAGGATGTCCAGCAGGGTGTTTACTGCCCAGATCTGCTCCTCGGGCCGGACAAGACCCTTCTCCACGGCGTAGGACACCAGCTTGGCAATAGCCTGGTCACGCTCCATGCTCAGCCCTCCTCAAAGCCGTTGGGATGGCTCTTATGCCAGGCCCAGGCAGAGGCCACGATGGTGTTCAGGTCGTTGTACTGAGGCTTCCAGCCCAGCACCTTGATGGCCTTCTCCGAAGAGGCGATGAGCTGAGCGGGATCGCCCGCCCGGCGAGGAGCCATTTTGGCGGGGATGGGGTGTCCGGTAACTGCCCGGGCCACGTCCACTACTTCCTTTACGGTAAAGCCCACGCCGTTGCCCAGGTTGAACACGTTGTTCTCCCCGCCCTTGAGCAGGTAATCCAGAGCCAGAATATGGGCCTGAGCCAGGTCGGTGACATGGATATAATCCCGGATGCAGGTGCCGTCCTTGGTGGGATAGTCGTCGCCAAAGACGCTGACCGCCTCTCGCTGTCCCAGGGGCACCTGGAGAATGATGGGGATCAGGTGGGTCTCAGGATTGTGGGCCTCGCCGATCTGGCCGGAGATATGGGCACCGCAGGCGTTGAAGTAGCGCAGGGCCACGTATTTCAGGCCGTGGGCCTTGGAAACCCAGCTCATCATGTGCTCCATGGACAGCTTGGTCTCGCCGTAGCAGTTGGTGGGCACAGTACGGTCGTCCTCCAGGATGGGCACCCGCTCCGGCTCACCGTAGGTGGCGGCGGTGGAAGAGAATACGATCTTGTCCACGCCGTGGGCCACCATGGACTGGAGCAGCACCATGGTGCCATAGAGATTATTGTCATAGTACTTCAGAGGATCGGACATGGACTCGCCCACCTGGGAGGAGGCGGCAAAGTGGATGACGCCCTCAATGTCCTCTGCCTGGAACAGGGTATCCAGAGCCCCCCGGTCCCGGATGTCCAGCTGATAGAATCTTGCCTTGGGATGGACTGCAGCCTTGAAACCAGTCTGCAGGTTGTCGGCCACCACCACGTCCCGGCCGGCGTCAATCAGTTCATATACCGTATGGGAGCCGATGTAACCGGCTCCGCCCAATACCAAAATCGCCATTATTCAGACGCGCTCCTTTCACATCACTTTATGCACTTGCTCAGGGCCAGAGAACGGTGCCGCCTACAGGGCGGATGGACAGCACATGACAGCTGCCGTCACCCAGGCAGGCCTCCACCTGCTTGCGGAAACGCTCCAGCAGATCCAGCGGCACAAAGGCCTGGATGGTACCGGCAAAGCCGCCGCCGTGAACCCGGCAAGCGCCCCGGCCGGACAGAGCCCGCTCCGCCACGGTGAGCGCCACCGCCATGGCCTGCTCCTTCACCGCGCCCATGGGAGTAATATTCTGGAGCAGATCCCAGGAGGAACGGCCCGACTGTTTCACCACTTCCAGGAAGGTATCCATATCTCCCTGCTCCAGGGCGTCGGCCTCCAGCTTCACCCGCTTGTCGTCGGCAAAGAAGTGGAGGGCACGGAGCACCGCCCGGTCCCCTACCGCCTTCCGCAGCTGGGGCAGGGCCTGGATCACCTGATCCTCCTCCACTCCCCGCAGCACCTGCTTACCGAAGTAGGCCGCCACAGCCCCCATCTCCTGAGGCACCGCAGCGTACTCAGCCGTCAGGTCGGCGTGGCTGGCCCCCGAGTCAATGATACACAGGGCATAGCCCAGGCCGGCCAAATCCACCGCCACCGTCCGCACCACAGGGGCGGCAGGGTCAGCAAAATCGATGGCCACCGCGCCGCCCACGGAGGAAGCTGTCTGGTCCATCAGGCCGCTGGGCTTACCGAAGTAAATGTTCTCTGCCTTCTGGCCCATCTGGGCAATTGTCACCGGGTCCAGCTCGTCCCGGCAGAACAGATGATTCTCGATGACACCCAGCAGCACCTCGCAGGCCGCCGAGGAGGACAGGCCGGAGCCGGGCAGCACCTCAGAGGTGGCATATACATCAAAGCCGGATACAGGATAGCCCCGCTGGGCAGCCTGCGCCGCCATACCCCGGACCAGAGAAGCAGTGGACTCTTTCTCCTCCTCCTTGGGCTCCAGGGTGTCCAGGTTCACCTCCACCAGGGGCCAGCCCTCAGACTGGAACCGGATGGTGTTGGTGCCGTTGGGGGCGGCGCAAGCCAAAAAGTCCAGGTCCACCGCGCCGGCCAGCACCCGGCCGTGCTGATGATCGGTATGGTTGCCGCAGATCTCGGTGCGGCCCGGGGCGGAGCACAGAGTCACAGGTGTGTTCTCCCCCGCCCCAAAGGTCTTTTGAAACCCATCCAGCAGATCCGCCACCCGTTTCCGGCCGGCGGTAAGGTCATGACACAGCAGGCCCTTCAGTGGGCCATCCAGCTCCCCTGCGTTCAGTGCGTTACGCACAGCGCCCAGTTCTTGCATGGTTCTTCTCTCCTTTTGCGTCCCGGACAGAGCGGGCAGACCCCACTCCTCGGGCTGTTTCTTTCATCATAGCACATTCCGCCCTCAAATCCAATCCCTGACAGAGCGGTGTACAAAGAAAAACCGCTGCAAAGCAGAGCGGTCCCCCGCGTCTGCCTTGCAGCGGCTTCGCGCTTTTGCTTGATGGAATTACTTCTTCTGCACGTACTTCAGGCAGTCCAGCATAACAGCCACGAGGATGATGATGCCGGAGAACACGAACTGCAGGTTGGTGTCGATGCCCAGAGTGGTCAGAGAGTAGGTCAGGGCGGTGAAGATGAACACGCCCACCACACAGCCGGAGATCTTACCGATACCACCGGTGAAGGAGATGCCGCCCACCACGCAGGCCGCGATGGCATCCATTTCCCAGCCCTGGCCATAAGCGGCGGAGCCGGAACCGGTCATGCGCAGGCACTCCAGCCAGGAACCGAAGCCGTAGAGCACACCGGCCAGGACGAAGGCGCCCACAGTGACCTTGAACACGGAGATACCGGAAACCGCGGCGGCCTCAGGGTTGCCACCCACGGCGTACAGGTTCTTACCAAAGGTGGTCTTGTTCCAGATGAACCACACCACGGCTACCGCCGCAACAGCCCACAGGATGATGGTGGGGAAGCTGCCGATCCGGGGGATGATCATCTTGGGAATGCTGGAATCAATGGCGCCGAAAGAAACGCCCTTGGTGGAATAAGTCACCAGGCCGAAGATGACCAGCATATTGGCCATGGTGGAAATGAAGGGGTGCATTTTGAATTTTGCGGTAAAGAAACCGGCGATGGTGGTGAAGATGGTGCACAGCACGATGCAGACCACCAGAGCCAGGAACACCCGGACGATGACCGGCATACCGGTGAAGTCAAAGATATGACCGAACACAGAGCCGGTGTTGATGCCCTGGTGCATGACGATGGTTGCAGCCGTCATGCCCATACCAACCATACGGCCGATGGACAGGTCGGTGCCGGCCAGCAGGATCAAGCCGGCCACGCCCAGAGCCAGGAACATTCTGGGGGACGCCTGCTGCAGAATGTTAAGGATGTTGTTCACAGTCAGCAGCTGGACATTCTTGACGATGGGGGTGATGATACAAAGAGCAATGAAGATGATGATGATGGCGATGTACAGGCCGTTTCTCAGCAGGAAGTCACGGCGGTTGAAGGTGTACTTGTAGTTCTCCCACTTCTGAGACATGGTCTCTCCGAAGGTGAACTTACTCATCCGCAGCATATCGATCAGGTGGAACTTGTGATCGAAGGCGGCATGGCGGCGGTCCTTGACCTCCTGCAGATCCTTGGTCCGCTTCATCTTGGCGTCAAACAAGCGGTTCTTGTGGACGTATTTCTCGTCCTTGATCTCGTGGGGATCGCTCAGCTTGGAGAGGGTCGCCTGATGCTCCTTGTTGAGCTGATCCACCGCTGCGGCGTAATTGGTCAGGGCCTGCTGCTTCTCTTCTTTGCAGCTGGCGGTGACCGCCTGATAATAGTCGGTGTCAAAGTGTGCTTTCAGATAGGCCTCGGCATCGCCAATCAGCTTGGAAACCTGCTCCTTGTTCTTGGCCTCCACCTCTTTGGCCTTTGCCAGCTCTGCCTGATACTCCTTCAGCTTGGCAGCCTTCTCCTGGGCCGTATAGATCTTATCCCGCTTCAGGCTGTCAATGCTATTCTGAATGTCGATAACCTTGTCTGTGCCGTCCGCCCGCAGGGCGTCGATCTATGCCTGGATCTTACCGACATACTCGTCAATAGGCTGACGCAGTTTTTCCTCCTGCTCAGCCGTCAGAATTTTCGAATTATTTGCTACCATAAGCAATTTCTCCCACTATAATGTCGCTCAGATCATCCGCTGTACGGGTGATCTGCGGGGCCTTACCATATCATGGCGTTCAGCCTTTGTTGCAATACACACAAAGCACGTATGCTTTGTCCCCTCCACCATTACAGGTACTTTGCACTCAAGCGCAAAAGCTCCTCCTGATTGGTCTCCTTGGTGTTCACGATACCGGACAGGTGTCCGTTGGACATCACGCCGATCCGGTTGGTGATGCCCAGAATCTCGGGCATTTCGGAAGAGACCACGATGATGGTCTTTCCCTGCTTGGCCATTTGAATGATCAGCTCATAGATCTCATACTTGGCGCCCACGTCGATGCCGCGGGTAGGCTCGTCCATCATAAATACCTGGGGCTCCCGCTCCAGCCACTTGCCGAAGATGACCTTCTGCTGGTTACCGCCGGACAGGCTGGTAATCATGTCGTCCGGTCCCATGCACTTGGTGTGCATGACCTTGATCTCCTTGTTGGTGGCCTTCACCATCTTGGGCGTGGACAGAGCCACACCGGACTTGTACTGCTGCAGGTTGGCAATGGTGGTGTTAAAGGTAAGGTCACACTTATGCCTCCCAGCTGATGCGCAGTCTGGTGGACTATCTGAAGCTGATCCGCATCACCGCATGGCGCCCCCTGCGCTATCAGGTGAGCAATCAGGAGCATATCGCCATTCTGGACTCCATTCTTCAGCAGCAGCAGGAAACTGCCTGCCAGCTGCTCACCGAGCACATCCAACTCTCCTATCAGGAGGCCATCAATACCATGATGCACTCCTCCCTCTGACGCAAAAAAGCCGCGCCGGCTTCCCTCGTGGAAGCCGGCGCGGCTTTTTCATTGATAATTGACATATTCATTTACATTTCATCTTCGTCGTCCTCTTCATCGTCCACGTCCGGCTGCTGCTCCTTGATATAGGGCCGGAAAATCCGCTCCAGCAGAAAGGCGTGCAGACAAGTCACGATAGTGGGCAGCAACATAACCAGAATGGGCACATTAGAGCATACGATGAGGGCGACAAAAGCGATCACCGCCATCAGCACGGTGCTGGGCAAGTGTGCGATGGCCAGCTTGCCGCAGTTGATCAGCAGCCCGCTGACCTGAAAGGTAAACCGGGAGAGCACCGGAAAGAGGTAGCAGATAAAGCCGATGGGCAGTAGCAGAAAGACCCGGTAGGCAAAAAACAGCGTATAGCCCACATCGTCCGTCAGGGCCATCTGATAGAGCACCTCGTGGAGGATGACCAGCACCGCCATCAGCGGGACTATCACCAGGCTGGTCAGTGCACCCACCTTGAAATTTTGCTTGAAGGTACGGAAAAACAGGACCCAGCTGTTGCGCTCATCGCCCAGGATACAGCGTACCACCGTGTTGTAGAGCGCGGTGGTGGCTGGCCCCAGCGTCACCAGGGGAATGGAACACACCAGCCAAAACACACTCAAAATCACCAGATCGGCTATCTTTTCCGTCAGGCGGTAGATACCGTGCTCCGGGTTAAAGATTCCCATGGCAATGCCTCCCTGCAAAAGTCGATACCTGATTCTACTCTATTTTTCAAAAAGATGCAATTCCCAGCTTGTGGTCAGCCGTCGATGTGGATGGGCACCCCGTTGACCTCCACTTCCCCTTCCGCCGGAATGAGGATGTACTTTTTCCCGTTGATAGAGCGGGTCTCCACCAGGGCGCTGTACTCCGGGGACACCTTGATGGTTACGTCGGGCATGGAGACCTGGACCTGCTTGGCATCCACCAGGTTCCGGGGACTGAGCCGGGTCTCCGCTCCAAAGCTGTCGTCGTAGCGGCTGTCAAAGGCGTTTACATGACTCTCGGACACGCCGCAGGACAGCAGCACACACTTCACCGCCCCCTTAGACACCATCAGAGGCTCCTCTTCCTTATTCTCCTTGTGCTCCTCTACCAGCTCCCGCAGCTGGTCATGGACCGCCTGGACCACGTCGTAGCTGCACTCCTCCCCCAAAGTCTCCCCCAGAATGGACTGGAAGGTCTCCTTCTGAGCCTGGGCGGGCATGGGGATGGGAGAGGCAAATACCGCCTGGGCAAAATTCTCGTGGTTCTCCCCCACGTCTCGATTGTAGTACAACGCGTCATAAAGGTTGGTGGTACGATCGTCAAAGGCGGGAAACAGGAAACCCACCTCCGGCGGGGACACCAGCCAGTCAGCCTGGCGGTTATAGAAGCGGCTCTCCCGGGCCTGGAAACTGAGGGCGGGCTTGGTCTGCTTCACCGGGCAGATGCTGCACAGAATGTAGGAATAGACCTCCTCGGAGGCGTCCTTCTGGGTCTCGCCGTCCTTGGCCCGGTAGGGTACGTCGTACCGGTCATGAGCCAGCAGGATCAGATAGCTGCCTTCCAGATCCAGGCTGTCGATGGCCTTCTGGAAAAAGGCCTGGACAGCTTCCTCATCCCCCAGACCAGAATCCCGCAGGGCCATGAGCAGCTTGTGCTCCTCCCCCTCCGCCACCTGCTTGGTGGCAAAGCTGATGTCGATCAGGTTGCGGTCAATGCCGCCGGAAAGGGTGCGGCGCAGAATGGCCAGCAGCTTTTCGCTCTCCTCCTCGCTCATCAGCGCCAGGGACTGGTTAAACTGAGAGACGATCTCCTTCTTTTCGTTGACGTAGCAGCCCCGCACATGGGTGATGGCACTCTTGTCCGCCTTGAACCGGCGGCGCAGCTCCCCTACTTCCTTTTCATTCATGGTCCTGGTCCTCCATTTCCGGGATAATGGCGGCCCATCTTGCATCGGGCCGTATCAATGTCTTTCATTTCTTGCAGTATTTAAAACCGGCCCTTTGGGCCGTCGGCGCTTTTGCGCCGTACGAGCGTTTTGGGCTGTCAGCCCAAAAACTCGGCGCAGGGGCAATTCACTTGCCCCGAGCATTTTGATTTCTTGAGGTATCCAAAAAAGAAGGACATCCTTTACGGATGTCCTTCTTTTTTGGTGCGCGAGGCGGGACTTGAACCCGCACGTGCGTAATGCACACTAGAACCTGAATCTAGCGAGTCTGCCAATTCCACCACTCGCGCATATGGTGCGGATGACGGGACTCGAACCCGTACGGCCGTGGGCCACTAGCACCTCAAGCTAGCCAGTCTACCAGTTCCAGCACATCCGCAAAACACAGCCCCGTCAAAAGACTGCTCGGTTATTATAGCGCCCCGACCAGGCTTTGTCAACACTTATTTTTTCTTTCCCGGGAAATTATCGATTTTTCTCCCACTCCAGCAGGGCAGTGATCACATCGTTGTACACCCGCTCCGGCTCCTCCTTGAAGCCCTTGGCCATCCGCTGGGCCTGCTCCCGGGTACCGCAGAACAGCTCCAGCGTGAACAGATTTCCCTTGTCATCGTCCAACTCCATCTTCACCGTGCTGCCCCCCTCCGGCCGGTCCTCCACATGGGCGCGCACCTGTGCATTGCGCCGGAGGATGCCGTTGATCCGGGCCAGATTGACACCGCACTTCTGCTTGACGGTGTAGGGCAGGCTGCTCTCACAGGCGGCGCCGTTGGAACGTCCCTTGTCGGTGATGGCGTACAGGTCGTTCTCCAGGGTCAGGTGCCCGGTTTCCACCAGTTCGGAGACCGCCTCGGCAAACTCGAAGTAGTCCACCCCATCATCGCACATGGTCAGGTCAGTAAGGGCGTGAAAATCGATGGGAGATGCCACCCGTGCCATAATGTAGAGGATCAGGAACTTGATATCCAGTTTGTCGTGGATAAAACCGTGACGTGCCATGGAGTTCTCCTTTCCGAAGCGCTTGCCGCTTACTAATCATTATACCCAAGCCCGAGTAAAATCACAAGTGCAATTTCCCGGCTGCGGCCACCTTGACGGGAACCTGTCCCACAGAGTATGATAAAGGTACCACACTGCGGAGCCCCGGCCCCCACGGCGGGCGCCCGGCAAGAAAACGGAGGATACCGTCATGGGAAAAAAACTGCTGCCCCTGCTGCTTACGCTGCCCCTGCTGCTCTCCGCCTGCGGTGGGTCTCCGGAACCGGAGGACTCCCCCGCGCCGCCCACTTCCTCCGCCCCCGTGGTGGAAAGTGTTACGCCCACACCCACCGAGACCCCTTATGACGGTCCCCTCAACCCACTCACCGGCCTGCCCATGGGCGAAGAGTGGGTCAACCGCCGGCCGGTGGCCATCATGCTCAACAACCTGAAGCAGGCCCTCCCCCAGCTGGGCCAGTCTCAGGCTGATATCATCTATGAGATTCCCGCCGAGGGCGGCATCACCCGAATGGTTGGCGTCTATCAGTCCCTGGACGGAGTGGGCACCATCGGCTCTATCCGCTCCGCCCGTCCCTACTATCTGGAGGTTGCCCTGGGCCACGACGCCGTGTTCCTCCATGCCGGCGGCAGCGAGGACGCCTACAGCAAAATCAAGACCTGGGGCGTCACCGCCTTGGACGCGGTACGAGGCCCCTATCTGGGCAACACCGAAAACAGCAACCTGATGTGGCGTGACCCGGTGCGCAAGCAAAGCTACAGCCTGGAGCACACGGTGGTCACCACCGGCCAGTCCATCATGGGCCGGCTGCCCACCTACAACATCCGTCTGGACCATAAGGACGGCTACGTCTATGAGATGAACTTCGCTGAGGACGGTACTCCCGCCGACGGCGTGGACGCCACCCAGATCACCGTTCCCGTCTCCAGCTACAAGACCGGCCGTTTTGTCTACAATGAGAACACCGGTAAGTACGGTGTAGAGGAGTACGGCGCGGCCTACATAGACGGCAACACCCAGCAGCAGGTAGAGGTCACCAACGTAGTCATTATCAAGACCGCCTGCCGCAACACCGGCGACTATCTGGGCCACATCACCGTGGACCTGTCCAGCGGCGGCAAGGGCTATTTTGCCTGCGGCGGCAAAATCACCGAGCTGACCTGGAGCAAGCAGGCCCCCAGCGGCCAGTTCTATTATGAGGATGCCGACGGCAACCCCATCACCTTCGGCGTGGGCAACACCTATGTGTGCGTGGTCCCCACCGACTGCAACGTGAGTTTCTCCTAAAGATAGAAAGGACGCCGCGGCAATATGCCGCGGCGTCCTTTTTACAGTTGGTCGGGATGGACCACAATATCCTCCGCCGGGACTTTCGCCCAGTCAAAGTCCTTGGCCAGCTCCGCCGGACGCACCGGCTCCGGCTTGTCCAGCTGCCCGGCCCAGAAGGCCAGCAGGCCGGTCAGCCCCTCCGGGGTGAACCGCTGCCGCAGGGCCCCCATATCCAGGTCCCGCTCCCGTTTGGACAGCCGTCTGCCGTCGGGGGCCAGCAGCAGAGGCACGTGGCAGAACTCCGGCGGGGTCAGTCCCAACAGCTCGTAGAGATAGATCTGCCGGGGGGTGGAATCCAGCAGATCCCGCCCCCGCACCACCTGATTGATCTCCATGGCCCCGTCGTCGTATACCACCGCCAGCTGGTAGGCATACACCCCGTCAGACCGGCGCACAATGAAGTCTCCGCAGTCTTTGAGCAGGTTTTCGGTATAGGCTCCTTGCAGTTTATCTGTAAAGCTAATATTCCTGTCAGGCACCATCAAACGCCAGGCGGGACAACGTTTTTCACCCAATTCCGCCCGCTCTTTCTCTGTCAAGCGTCTACACTTGCCACCATAGATCACCTGTCCGTCGCTCCTGTGGGGCGCTGAGGCAGCCAGCCGCTCCGCCCGAGTGCAGAAGCAGGGGTAGATCAGCCCTCTTTTCTCCAGATCTCGGAAGGCGTCCGCATACAATTCTGTACGGTCACTTTGGGTATAGGGTCCATGAGGTCCTCCGGTCTGATAACCCTCGTCCCAGTCCAGACCCAGCCAGCGCAGATCGTCGGCCAGCTGATCGGCGTATTCCGCCCGGCACCGATCCGGATCCAGGTCCTCCATCCGCAGCACCATAGTCCCCCCGGCGGAGCGCACCGATAACCAGGCCAGCAGCCCGGAAAACAGATTGCCCAGGTGCATCCGCCCGCTGGGACTGGGGGCAAACCGTCCCCGCAGCTCTCTCATGCTCCTCTCCCCTTTCTTTCTGTAGTGTACCACACCCGCGCCACCTTGGCCATTGCAATCTAACAAAAAATGTGGTATGCTGATGAAAATTGAGTGTGCTCCGAGCGGAACCGCCTAAGGGCCCGGCCTATGGCGTACCGCCAGGGTCGTTCTGGAAACGGCACGGCCTTCCGTCTTTGAAAAGGAGTCTCTTTCACAGGGGGGTATTGTACCCTTCTGTCCAGAGGTACCGGATCGGACGGTACCTCTTTTTGTTTACTAGGAGGAACAGATGATGAAACTGATCGATACCCGCGACGCGGTGGGCCATGTGCTCTGCCACGACCTGACTCAGATCATTCGTGGCGTTACCAAGGACGCCCGGTTCCGCAAGGGCCATGTGGTCACCGAGGAGGATATCCCGGTGCTGCTGAGCATGGGCAAGGAGCACCTCTATGTGTGGGAGCGCCAGCCCGGGATGCTCCATGAGGACGAGGCCGCCCTCCGCCTTCAGGCCCTGTGCCAGAATGAGCATATGCACGGCACCGACGTGAAGGAGGGCAAGATCGAGCTCATCGCCGACATCGACGGCCTGTTTCAGGTGGATGTAGAGCGGCTCAACGCCCTCGACGGTGAGGACGAGATCATGATCGCCACCCGCCACACCAACACCGCCGTTCACAAGGGGGACAAGCTGGCGGGCACCCGCATTATCCCTCTGGTCATCGCCGAGGACAAGCTACGGCAGGTGGAGGAGCGAGCCGGCACCGGTCCCATCCTCTCCCTCACGCCCTGGAAGCTGAAAACCTGCGGCCTCATCACCACCGGCAGCGAGGTGGCCAAGGGCCTCATTGAGGATACCTTTACCCCCGTCATCATCGACAAGCTGGCCGCCTACGGCATTGAAGTCACCCAGCACTGCCTCCCCGGCGACGACATGGCCGCCATCACCGCCGCCGCCCTGGACTACAAGGCCAAGGGAGTGGACCTGATCCTGTGCACCGGCGGCATGAGCGTGGACCCGGACGACAAGACCCCCAAGGCCATCAAGGACACCGGCGCGGACATCGTGTCCTACGGCGCCCCAGTGCTGCCCGGCGCCATGTTCCTGCTGGGCTACTTTGCCGACGGCACCCCTATTATGGGCCTGCCCGGCTGCGTCATGTACGCCAAGGCCACCGTGTTTGACCTGGTACTCCCCCGCATCGCCGCCGGGGTACGGGTCAGCCGGGCCGATCTGAAAGCCCTGGGCCACGGCGGGCTGTGTCTGGGCTGTCCCGAGTGCCACTACCCCATCTGCCCCTTCGGCAAGGGGTGCT
This sequence comes from Flavonifractor sp. An4, assembly GCF_002161755.1. NCBI lineage: Bacteria > Bacillati > Bacillota > Clostridia > Eubacteriales > Oscillospiraceae > Flavonifractor > Flavonifractor sp. An4. The sequence goes on from NZ_NFIL01000006.1 coordinate 73,617, forward strand.
GACCATGGTCACCGGCATTTCGCTGGAACAGGCAGTTGAGCTGATGACCGGGGGGCTGTCCCCGCTGGGATCGGAGACACTGCCCGCCCTTCAGGCTCTGGGCCGTACCCTGGCATCTGACGTAACTGCCCCTGTTGACCAGCCACCTTTTGACCGCTCCCCTCTGGACGGCTATGCTCTCCGCTCTGCTGACATCGCCGGGGCGGACCGGGACCACCCCATCTGTCTGCCGGTGGTAGATACCCTGTATGCGGGAGATGAAGCAAAATCCCCTCTTCTGCCCGGACAGGCCATCCGCATCATGACGGGAGCCATGCTGCCCCAAGGCTGTGACTGCGTACTCCGCCAGGAGGACACTGATCTGGGTAACCCGGTAAGAATCTACGCCTCCCTCCCCCCTTATAAAAATTATGTCTATCAGGGTGAGGACTACCGGACAGGCAGCCTGCTGCTCCCGGCAGGCACCCGGCTGGATGCCGCCGCCCTTGGCGTACTGGCCAGCGCCGGTATCACAGAGGTAGCCGTGCGACGCAGGCCCAAAGTGGGGCTGCTCACCACCGGGGACGAAGTGGTGGAGGCCGGGCAGCCCCTCCCTCCCGGGAAGATCTACGGCTCCAACGGGGCTCTTCTCACCGCCCGGCTGACGGAGCTTGGCATACCTTCTCTTTGCCGCCATGCCGCCGACTCCCCCGCCGCTGTGGCGAAAGCTATGGAAGGAATGCTGGCGGACTGCGACCTGCTCATCAGCACCGGCGGCGTGTCAGTGGGTGACAAGGATATCTTTCACCAAGCCCTCCCCCTGCTGGGGGCGGAGCGGGTATTTTGGAAGGTGGACCTGAAGCCGGGCACCCCGGCTATGTTCTCCCGGTATAAGGGCAAGCCGATCCTGTCTCTGTCGGGCAATCCCTTTGCCGCTTTCACCACCTTTGAACTGTTGGCTCAGCCCCTGCTGGCCGCGCTGGCAGGAGAGCCCCACCTGCTCCCCCGGCGGCAGCAGGCCGTCCTGACCACCCCCTATGACAAGCCCAGTCCCCGGCGTCGTTTTCTCCGGGGCAGATATGAGGAGGGTCAGGTAACCCTGCCGGTGGGTCACTCCTCCGGCCAGCTGGCCTCCCTGGTGGGGTGCAACTGTTTGGTGGAGCTGCCGGCAGGCACTCCACCGGTGGAGGCTGGACAGGCCATCCAGGTGTGGCTGCTGTGAGCACCTGATATCGATTCTATAAGGAGGTTATTATGGAACCTGCTTTCAATCATTTTGACGAGGCCGGCAACGCCATTATGGTGGATGTGACCGGCAAGGAGCCCACCTATCGCACAGCGGTGGCCGAGGGCACCATCAAAGTCACCCCGCCCATTCTGGCGGCTATCACCGGACGCACCGCCGCCAAAGGCGACGTGCTGGGTGTGGCCCGGGTAGCGGGCATTATGGCCGCCAAGCGCACCTGGGAGCTGATCCCTCTGTGCCATCCCCTGCTGCTCAGCCACCTGTCGGTGGATTTCGAAATTCTGGAAGAGGCCTGCGCCGTGCGGGCCACCTGCACCGTCAAGCTCTCCGGCAAAACCGGCGTGGAAATGGAGGCCCTCACCGGCGTCTCTGTAGCCCTGCTTACCATCTACGATATGTGTAAGGCCCTGGACAAGGGGATGGAATTGGGCGACATCCATCTGGTCCACAAGGAAGGCGGCAAGTCGGGGGTGTATGACCGTGGCTAAGCCCCTGGTGGTGGCGGTATCCGGAGTGAAAAACTCCGGCAAAACCACCCTCATAGAAGCCATGCTCCCCCTGCTGGAGGAGTCGGGCCTCACCGTGGCAGTGGTCAAGCACGATGGCCACTCTTTTGACGCAGACCCGCCCGGTACCGATACCGGCCGCTTTATGGCCGCTGGTGCGGCAGGCACCGCCATCTTTGACGGGGAAAAGTTTAAGATCGTGAAGAAGCAGCCTGTAACAGAGGACTTCCTCATCACGCAATTCCCTGAAGCGGATCTGATCCTGCTGGAGGGCTTCAAGCACACCGGCTGGCCCAAGCTGGAGGTGGTACGGAAGGGCAACTCGGAGGAACCGGTGTCCGACCCGGCCACCCTGCTGGCTCTGGTCACCGATCTGCCTCTGGAGGTACCCGACGTACCGGTGCTGCCCCTGGACCAGCCCCATGAGGCGGTTCGCTTTCTGCTCCGTCTGGTAAAGGAGGATGGCGGCCATGCTTGACCAATTTGGACGAAACATCCGCTATCTACGGGTGTCGGTCACCGACCGGTGCAATCTGCGCTGCCGCTACTGTATGCCCGAGGAGGGTGTGGAGTGGGTGGACCACAGCGCCATCCTTACCTATGAGCAGATCATCCGCCTAGTGCGTCTGTCCGCCTCTCTGGGGGTGGAAAAGGTGCGCCTCACCGGCGGCGAGCCCCTGGTACGCAAGGGTCTGGCCAATCTGGTGCAGGAGTTAAAGGCCATCGACGGCATCCGTACCGTCAGCCTCACCACCAACGGAATACTGCTGGCCGACCAACTACCCGAACTTTTGAAGGCCGGCTTGGATGGGGTGAACCTCAGCCTGGACACCCTGGATCGGGCCCAGTTCGCCTCCCTCACCCGGCGAGACGAGCTGCCCCGGGCCCTGGAGGGGCTGGAAGCCGCTCTGGCTGCACCGAACCTCACCGTCAAGGTCAACTGTGTCCCCTCCGGCGGCAATGACGCCCAACTGGTGCCTCTGGCTGCCCTGGCAAAGGACCGGGACCTGACCGTCCGCTTCATCGAGCTGATGCCCATTGGCCTGGGAGACACCCTCACTCGCCGCACCGAGGAGGAGGTGCTACGGCAGCTGGAGACCGCCTTCGGCCTCGCCCTTCCTTGCCCCTCCGATGCTCTGGGCGGGCCCAGCCGGAATGTGACCTTTCCCGGCTTTCAGGGCAAGGTGGGCTTTATTAGTGCGGTGTCCCATCAGTTCTGTCAAAGCTGCAACCGGGTGCGGCTCACTGCCACCGGTTTTCTCAAGACCTGTCTGCAATACGACCACGGGGTGGATCTGAAGGCTCTGCTGGACGCTGGCGCCGACGATACGGCCCTGCAAACTGCCATGGCAGACGCTATCAACCACAAACCCGCCAGCCACCACTTCGGCGGACAGCGGGAGGCGGCCGACGAGGGCCGCAACATGAATCAAATTGGAGGATAATACCATGGGCAAAGTGATCGCTGTCTGTGTCAGTGAACAGAAGGGCACCCAGAAGAAGAATGTGGGCTCCGCCCAGTTCGTGGAGGACTGGGGCATCCAGGGAGACGCCCACGCCGGCAAGTGGCACCGTCAGGTGTCCCTGCTCTCTCATGAGCAGGTGGAGGCCTTCCGGGCCAGAGGCGCCGTGGTGGATGACGGCGCTTTTGGGGAAAACCTGGTGGTGGAGGGCTACGACTTCAAGGCCCTGCCCATCGGTACCAAATTCAAGTGCAACGACGTGGTGTTGGAGCTGACCCAGGTGGGCAAGCAGTGCCACGCCCACTGTGAGATCTACAAGGTCATGGGCGACTGCATTATGCCCCGGGAGGGCGTGTTTACCAAGGTGCTCCATGGGGGCACCATCTCGGTGGGGGATGACCTTACCATCGTGGAGGAGGGCTGAATATGCGGGTAGCCATCATCACCCTCAGCGACTCCGGCTATGCCGGACAGCGGGAGGACAAGAGCGGTCCCGTGATCCGGGAAATGGTGGAGGCGGCAGGTTATGAGGTGGTCCACACCGCCCTGCTGCCCGACGGGCTGGAGCCGCTGGGCGGCGAGCTAAAGCGGTTGTGCGACAACGATCTGGCCGACCTGGTCCTCACCACCGGCGGCACCGGCTTCTCCCCCACTGATCTCACCCCGGAAGCCACCCTAGCGGTCACCGAGCGCCCCGCCCCCGGCATTGCCGAGGCCATGCGGTGGCAGTCCCTCCAGATCACCCCCCGGGCCATGCTGAGCAGGGCGGCGGCGGGCATCCGCAAACAGACCCTCATGGTCAACCTGCCCGGCAGTCCCAAGGCGGTGCGGGAGTGCCTGGAGTTCATTCTTCCCTCTCTGGCCCACGGCCTGGAGATTTTAAGGGGGACTACGGGTAACTGCGCCCGTTAAGATAAGTCCTGAATTCTTCGAGCCCGTAACGCCTAAAACCTTTGATGTCATGGCGGCGGGCCGGGGCGCTCCTGGAAACGGGATCGCCTACCATTTTGTAAAGGAGAATGCAGTATGAAAAAAATCGTATCCCTGGTCCTGTCCCTATCATTGATCCTGGCGTTAGCCGCCTGCGGCGGCAATTCCGGTGCCGCCCAGAGCCCCGCTCAGAACAGCGAGACTCCCACCCCCGCTCAGTCCGAAGAGGTGGAAGTGGTGGTGTTCGCCGCCGCCTCCATGGAGGCCACACTCACTCAGATCGCCGACCTGTACAAAGAGGTGGCTCCCAACGTGAAGCTCACCTTCACCTTTGACTCCTCCGGCACCCTCAAGACCCAGATCGAAGAGGGCGCTGTGTGCGACCTGTTTATCTCCGCCGCTCAGAAGCAGATGAACCAGCTGGACAGCACCGATACCACCGGCACCAATGAGGGGCTGGACTTCGTGCAGTCCGACACCCGCATCAACTTTGTGGAGAATAAGGTGGTGCTGGCGGTACCCGACGACAACCCCAAGGACATCCAGTCCTTCTCCGATCTGGCCACCGACAAGCTGTCCCTGCTCTGCCTGGGCAACGACGACGTGCCCGTGGGGGCCTACTCCCTCCAGATTCTGGACACCCTGGGCATCGACATCGCCGCCCTGGAGGACGCCGGCAAGGTGACCTACGCCTCCAACGTATCCGAGGTGGCCAATCAGGTAAAGGAGGGCGCTGTTGACTGCGGCATCATCTACGCCACCGACGCCTTTACCTATGAGCTCAACGTAGTGGATCAGGCCACCGCCGAGATGTGCGATCAGGTCATCTACCCCGCCGCCGTCACGAAATGCGGCGGCAGCGAGGCCAGCCAGGCCGCTGCCCAGGCTTTCCTGGACTATCTGCACACCAATGCCGGCGCCATCGCCGTGCTGGAGGGTGTGGGCTTTACCGTCATCCAGTAAAAATAGGGGCCTGCCGCACAGCGGCAGGCCTATTTGATCAGGCAGGTGATTGGTTCTGGATCTCTATCCCCTTTTGAATTCCCTGCGCATTGCCGCCATTTCCACGGTGCTTATCTTCTTCCTGGGCATTCTGGCGGCCTACTATGTGGCCAAGCTGCCCCGGCTGGTGAAGGGTGTGCTGGACGTGGTCCTCACCCTCCCTCTGGTCCTCCCCCCCACCGTGGTGGGCTATTTCCTGCTGCGGCTGCTGGGCCCCAAGCGGACCATCGGCCTGTGGTTCCTGGAGGTCTTTGACCTGCGGCTGACCATGGTATGGTACTCGGCCATCTTCGCCTCGGCAGTGGTGGCCTTTCCTCTGATGTACCGCACTGCCCGGGGAGCCTTCGAGTCCTTCGACGTGACTCTGGCCCACGCCGCCCGCACCCTGGGCAAGTCCAATACCTGGATTTTCTGGCGGGTCATGATGCCCTACTGCAAGCAGGGCATCATCGCAGGCACCGTGCTGTCCTTCGCCCGTGCTCTGGGCGAATACGGCGCCACCGCCATGATTGCCGGGTACACCCCCGGTAAGACGGCTACCATCTCCACCACGGTGTACCAGCTGTGGCGCACTGGCGACGACGCCGGAGCCATGCAGTGGGTGCTCATCAACCTGGCCATCTCCGCCGTGGTGCTGCTGTGTGTCAATATGTTGGAGAAAAAGGACCGCAGGCCCCGCCGCCGGGCCGCTCCTGTCTCCGGGGAGGTGGAGTGATGCGGTTACAGGTTAACATTCACAAAGACTTCGGTAAATTCCAGCTGGACTGCTCCTTTGAAACGGAAAGCGGCCAGGTCACCGGCCTGCTGGGAGCCTCCGGCTGCGGCAAGAGCCTCACCCTCAAGTGCATCGCTGGCATCAAAAAACCCGACCGGGGCCGCATTGTGCTGGATGACAAGGTACTCTTTGACTCGGAGCAACACATCGACCTGCCCCCCCAGAAGCGGCGGGTAGGCTATCTCTTTCAAAACTATGCCCTCTTCCCCAACATGACGGTGGCACAGAACATTGCCGTGGGGGTACAGGACAAATCCTCCAGAAAAGAGACGGTAAACCGTCTGATCTCCTCCTTCTCCCTGGAGGGGCAGGAGCACAAATACCCCCGTCAGCTGTCCGGCGGCCAGCAGCAGCGGGTGGCCCTGGCCCGTATCCTGGCCAGTCAACCAGAGGTACTGCTGTTGGACGAGCCCTTCTCCGCCCTGGACAGCTATCTGAAATGGCAGGTGGAACTGGAGCTGGCCGACATTCTCGCCGCCTTCTCCGGGCCGGTATTTTTCGTCACCCACAACCGGGACGAGGTACAGCGGCTGTGCCAGCAGGTGTGTGTACTGGACAATGGCCGCTCCCAGGCCATGATGCCGGTACATGAACTCTTTGAGGCTCCCCGCACCCTGTCGGCCTGTCTGCTGTCCGGCTGCAAGAATGTGTCCCGTGCCAAGGCCACAGCGGACGGCAAAGTAGAGGCTCTGGACTGGGGCGTAACTCTGAACCCAGGCCAACCGCTGCCGGAGGGACTGACCCACATCGGCGTCCGGGCCCACTACATCAGGCCGGTGGAGGGCCCCGGCCCCAACGCACTCCCCTGCCGGGTGGAGCGGGTGGTGGAAAACGTGTTCTCCACGGTGGTCATGCTGACCACTCCCGGCGGCAGCCAGGGCTTCTCCCGGCTGCGCATCGAACTGGAGAAGGAGCGCTGGGCCGCTCTGGCCCGGCGCGACCCTCTGTGGCTGGAACTGCCCTCCAAAGACCTGCTGCTGCTGACCAGCAAATAAAAAGCGTCCCCACGGCGTTGCCGTGGGGACGCTTTTGCTTTTATTTGATGGGTACTGCCCGGAAGGCTTCTCCCAAAGTCATGGGAGCCACACCTCCTGCAGTCATCTCGGTGAGCCGGGCGGCGAAAGCCTCGGTGTTCTCCTCGGGCAGCAGCACATGGACGGTAACGTCGGCGGCGTACTCACTCTCACCCAATACGCCGCTCTGGGCCTCCGCCTCCTGGCGCACCCGCTCGAAGAAGGAGTAGGGGCAGGTCACCGCCGTCTCTACCCACCGGCGCACCACCGAGATCCCGGCGGCATCCAGAGCGTCCTTGGCACTCTGGGTGTAGGCCCGCACCAGGCCGCCCGCCCCCAGCAGCACCCCGCCGAAGTAACGGGTCACCACGCAGCACACGTTGGTGACCTCTTCCCGCTGAAACACGTTGAGCATGGGCTGTCCGGCGGTGCCCTGGGGCTCTCCGTCGTCGGAGTACCGCTCCACGCCGCCTTCCTTGATGCGGTAGCACCAGCAGTTGTGGCGAGCGTCGTAGTACTTCTTCTTCATGGCCTCGATGTAACCCCGGGCCTCCTCCTCGCTCTCCACCGGCCAGACATGGCCGATGAACCGGGAGCGCTTCTCCACAAATTCGGTCTCTGAGGGGGCAGTGGGAATGTAGTATTCGGTCATCTGGCCTCCCACTCCCTTCTGGTAATGGCAAAATAGTGAGCCAGCCGGGTCTCATTCAGCTGCTCCACCGGCTCCACCCGGCTGAGGCGGTAGGTCATGCCGCACTTCTGCATCACCCGCTTGGATTTGCGGTTGCCATCGTAGTAAGCGGCCCAGATGGCGGCATAGCCCAGGTCCACAAAGGAGTGGCGGAGGATGGCCTCCACCGCCTCAGGGATCAGCCCCTGGCCCCAGCAGTCCCGGGCCAGAGAGTAGCCCACCTCTTCGCTGGGGGTGCCCAGCTCAGTGCGATGCTTGCCCACAAACCCGGCGGAGCCGATAAGCCGCCCATCGGACTTCCGGATCACCGCCAGAGTGTCAGAGGGCAGGAAGATCTCCCGGATTACCCGTAAGCTCTCCGCCTCGTCGGCGTGGGGCTTCCACCCCGCCCAAGGCCCTACCTCCGGGTGGCTGGCATAGGCATACAAATTGGCCGCGTCCTCCTCGGTAAAGGGACGCAGAATCAGGCGCTCGGTCTCCAGTGGTCTCATGGTGTTGCCCTCCTTAATCCTCCCAAAACTCCTTGGGGGGCGTCCAGCCGGACACGATATAATCCTTAAGACGGCCCAGCTGAATGGGTGTGCACACGGCCTCTACCTCGATGGTCTCGCCGTAGTCCACCCGCTCCACCTTGGCCTCCCGGTGAAGCAGATCCACAATACCGCCCTTGTCATAGGGGATGTGGAGCACCACCCGGTGGGCGCCGGTGTCCAGCCGGTCGCCGATCTTGCTGAGCAGCTCGTCCAGTCCCTGGCCGGTTTTGGCAGAGATGGACACGATGTCCTCCCCGTGGGGCAAAATCTCGCTGGGGCAGCGGTCGATCTTGTTGAATACGTCGATACGGGGAGTCTGCTCGGCGCCCAGCTCACAGATCAGTTTCTCCACCACCTCGGCCTGCTCCCGCCACTCCGGGTTGGAGGTGTCGATGACGTGAAGCAGCAGATCGGCGTAGGACAGCTCCTCCAGGGTGGCCTTGAAGGCCTCCACCAGATGGTGGGGCAGCTTGCGGATGAAGCCTACTGTGTCGCTGAGAAGCACCGTACAGGTATCGGAAATCTCCAGAGTGCGGGTGGTAGTGTCCAGGGTGTCGAACAGCCGGTTGTTGGCGGGGATATCCGAGCCGGTCAGCTTGTTGAGCAAAGTAGACTTGCCCGCGTTGGTGTAGCCCACAATGGCCACCACCGGCACCTCGTTCTTCTCCCGGCGGGAGCGCTGGGTGGAGCGCACCCGCCGCACCTGGTCCAGCTCCTCCCGCAGCTTCTGGATCTTTCTGCGGATGTGCCGCCGGTCGGTCTCCAGCTGGGTCTCGCCGGGGCCGCGGGTGCCGATGGCGCCCTCCTGCCGCTCCAGGTGGGTCCACATACCCAGCAGACGGGGCAGCAGATACTGATACTGGGCCAGCTCCACCTGGAGTCGGCCCTCCTTGGTGCGGGCCCGCTGGGCGAAGATGTCCAGGATGAGGGCCGCACGGTCCAGCACCTGGACCTTCAGGTCCTCGGACAGGGCACGCTGCTGGGAGGGGGACAGGGGGTTGTCCACGATGACCATGTCGGCCCCCATGGCGTCCACCAGCTCCTTCACCTCCGCCACCTTGCCCTCGCCGATGAAGGTACGGGGATCGGGGGTGTCCTTGTTCTGAAACACGGTGCCCACACACACGCCGCCCGCCGTCTCCAGCAGGTCGGCCAGTTCCTCCATGGAGGAGTCGTCGGCATTTTCCTCCCGGGACAGGCAGTGGGCGTTGAGGCCCACCAGCACTGCCCGGTTGATGGCTTTTTTCTCTTGGTTTTCTGTCATGTGTCCTCCGATGGGCGCAGGACGCGCCCCTACATTATACTTTCCGCAAGACCTCCAGGATCTCGCCGATGAAGATGCGGTGATAATCCTTTTCGGGATACCACTTGCTATCAATTTCCCCGTCCAGGAAGTGGGTGGGGTCCATATCCTGCCAGTAGGCCTTCTTGCACACCAGCACCAGGTCGGCCTCCTCAAAGTAAGGGGCGCCCTCTTCCGTGGCAACCGTGAAGCCGCACTCCTTCACCTTATCCACATCCCGGCCGCTCTTGGAGCCGCACAGAGCCAGAGCCTTCCGGTATGCTTCCCCAAAGAAGCACAGGGTGAAGGTGTCTTCCCGCTCCACAAATTCCAGGGTGTACCGCTGGGGCCGGATGTATACGGTAGCCACCGGCTTGCCCCACAGCACGCCCAGGCCGCCCCAGCTGGCGGTCATGGTGTTGCACGCTTCCTTGGTGCCGGCGGTAATGAGCATCCACTGATCCCCGATCAGGGAAAAGACGTTTTGATTCAACGCCTTGGGGTCGATTTTTTCAAACATGGCGCGCACCTCCTGTTGTCTCTGCTCTATTATATGTGTCTTTTCGAAAAAAAGAAAGATGCTGTTCTTGCCGGGGACGGGTATTCGCCGGTGCCAACAGGTGCAGCACCAATAGAAAAAAGGCCCGTACCGAAACCGGTACGGGCCCTCACATACGAACTTACTTGTCCAGGCCGAACTTCTTGTTGAAGCGGCTGACACGTCCGCCAGTATCCACCATCTTCTGCTTGCCAGTAAAGAAGGGGTGACACTTGGAGCAAACTTCCACGCGGATGTCCTTCTTGGTAGAGCCGGTCTCGATCACATTACCACAGGCACACTTGATGGTGGTCTGCTCGTAGTTGGGATGGATGCCTTCCTTCATTGTTGTGTTCACCTCTTTCTCGTTCCGGATGAAGCGGCGCAGCAAACCTCCACGCCTTATAAACGCTAGAATATAATAGCACAAAGCCTGGTGGATTGCAACAGTTTTTTTCAGAAATTTTCAAATTGCTACAGATCCACACTCTGGTTCAACGCAAAGAACCACAGCACCCGGCGGATCACCTGTTTTCCAGTGATTTCCGCCAGAGCCCGGCTGTATGCCTCCAGCTGGGGGCGGTAGTGCTCTGCACGTTCCGCCACAGTGCGCTTGGTCACCCGGTCGGTCTTGAAGTCCACCACCGTGATGCCCTCCAGAGTCTCATAGTAGCAGTCCACCACGCCCTGGAAAAGCACCTGCTCCCCCTCCCCCGCATGGGGATAGTAGCGGCTGGCAGGCTCCAGGATGGAGAACTTGAACTCCCGCCGCAGGGAGACAGACGAGAGCAGCTGCTGCCCCAGCTCCGATTGGAAGAAGGCGGCGATGGGAGCAGGGTCCACCACTTCCCCCTGCTGGGGGGTGATGTACTGCCCCTCCACCAGCCGGGCGATCTCAGCCTGCACCCCTTCTACTGTTTCAGCCTTCTCAAAATCAATGTACTGGAGCACCTGATGAAGGGCGGTGCCCCGCTGGGCGGCGGTAAGGCCCATCTCCTCGGCGGCAAACCGGGGCCGTCCAAAGCTGAGGGATCTGGCAGGCCGCGGGGCTTCCTCCGCCGCTTCCTCGTCCAAAGCCCGGCCCTTCAGCTGGGTAGCGGTAAGCTTGGAGGGAATGGCCACCTCCGCCCCATGAGGATAGGTCCAACGCAGCAGGTCGGTCAGATCTTCCCCACCTTCTTCCTCTTCCTGCTCCCGCTGCGGAGCTGTCCAGCGGTGAGGCGGCATCTGCGCCAAGGGCGTTCCATCTACAAACCGAATGTCCCACGCCGGACCAAAGGAGGTATCCAAGACCGCCACGTCCTGTCCCGCCGCCCGGCGGAGGGCTCCCGCCTCAGGGCGGCACAGAGCATGGAGCAGCACCCACTGGCCCACACTCTGGCAGGCCAGCAGTACCTGGGGGTCCACCGGATCACCTGCGTCCCCTGCCAGCTTCTCCAGATCCTTCCCCCCGCCGGTGAGGGCCACCGACAGGATCAGCTTCTCTTTGGCACGGGTCATAGCCACATAGAGAAGCCGCAGCTCCTCCGCCATCATCTCCCGCTCCAGCTGGCGGGCAACCGCCATCCGGGCCAAAGTGGGGTATTCAATGCCCCGCTCCACGTCCAGGCCCTTGGGGCCCACACCCAGCTTGGGGTGGAACAGGATGGGGCGGCTCATATCCTCCCGGTTGAGCCGCCGGGCCAGACCGCACAGCAGCACCACCGGGAACTCCAGGCCCTTGGATTTGTGGATGCTCATAATCCGCACCCCGCCGCCGGTGCGGCCTGGGGTAGGGGGCGTCAGGGTGTTTCCATTCTCCCGCAGCCGGGTCAGGTAGGTGAGGAACCGGAACAGGCCCTTGTGGCCCGCCCCCTCGAACTGCCGGGCCAGCTCGGCCAGGGCCAGCAGGTTGCCCTGCCGGGTCTCTCCCTCCTCCATGGCGCCGAAGATGCCCAGCAAATTGGTGCGGTCATAGATGTGCCACAGCAGCTGGTGACTGCTCATGTCCCCTGACCCAAACCGCAGGTCGTCCAGCTCGGCCAGGAAGGCCTTACTGTCCTCCCCGTCGTCAGCGGCCAAGGCCGCGTAAAAGTCGGTATCCGGGCTGGCCGCCCGAATCTGGGCCAACCGGTCGGCCGAGAAGCCGTACACCGGGGAGCGCAGTACCGAGATGAGGGGCACATCCTGCCGGGGATTGTCCACGATCTGGAGCAGAGACAGGGCCACCGAGATCTCGGTGGAGCCGAAGAAGTCTCCACCTCCCTCGGCCTCCCACAGGATATCCCGCTCCCCCAGAGCCCGGGCATAGTGGCGCAGGACCGTATTGGGAGAGCGGAGCAAAATCACGATGTCGGAGGGACGCACCGGTCGGGTGCCCCCCTCCCCGTCAGAGACAGGGAAGTTTTGGTCCAGCAGGTCCCGGATCCGGCGGGCAGCAAATCGGGCCTCCAGCAGATCCCGGCTCACCTTCTCCGCGCCCTCTTCTCCATCGATATCCCCGTCCAGGGCGTCCAGCTCCACGCAGTAGGTGGAGTCCGGTTGGAAAGGGGCACCGGGGTAGAGGGCCTGGTCGTCGGAGTACTCCATCTCACCAAAGGGCACCGACATGACGGCCCGGAACAGGTCGTTGCATCCCTCCAGCACCTCGGGCCGGGAACGGAAGTTGCGGGACAGGATGACCCGCCGCTCTTCCCCCTCCCCTGCCTCGGTGTAGGGCTTGAAAGAGCGGTACTTGCCCAGGAAGATGGTGGGGTCGGCCAGACGGAAGCGGTAGATGGACTGCTTCACGTCGCCCACCATAAACAGATTAGTCCCATCTTTGGACAGAGCGGAGAAAATGGCGTTCTGTACCTCGTTGGTGTCCTGGTACTCGTCCACCATGATCTCATCGTACCGGGTGCTCCACTGACGGGCCAGCTCGGTGGGCTGGCCGTCCTCCCCTACCAGCAGGCGTACCGCCATATGCTCCAGATCGGAGAAGTCCACCAGCCCACGCCGGGCCTTCTCGGCGGCATAGGCCTCCTCAAAGTCCCGCACCAGGGCGAACAGCCCCCGCATGGCGGGGTACACCGTCCGCAGGTCGGCTAACAGGTCGTCCCCGCTGTCGGCAAACCAGTCCTCCAGCTTCTCCAGCCGCTTTTTGCAGGCGGTGCGGATGACCTTCACCCGCTCCACGGCGGCGGGGTCATCCACCATCTTCTTCCGTCCCACTGTGGGGAAGGGAATAGGCAGCAGAGCACGGGCAGCATCCCACCCCTGGCTCGCCGCCTCCTCAAACTGCTGTAAGGCCTGGGCGGTTTGGGCCACACTGTCCCCGTAATTGGCCAGCAGATTCGCGTCCCGCTCACACAGATCCCGGGCCTCCTCCATCCGCTGCCGCCAATAGGCGGCCTGCCCGGCGGCATCAGCCAGCAGCAACTTCCCCCAGGGTGTCTGCACCGGATCGGAGATTCCCTCCAGAGCAAAGGTGCGCTCCTGTTCTTCCAGCCAGGCGGCGGGATTGGGGTGGGCCTGGACCCTGCCCCGGATATCCAGCACGATCTGGACCAGCCGGGCGTCGTCCCGTCCGGCAGACATGGTGTCCACCAGCTGGGCAAAGTCCGCCTCCATGGACTCATAACGCCTGTCCAGCACATCGTTGAGGGCGCGGAGCATCAAGATGCCCGCCTCCCCCTCGTCGCACAGCCGGAAATCCGGGTCCAGATCCAGCAGATGGCCGCACTCCCGCAGCAGTTGGGCACAGAAGGCGTGGATGGTGGAGATGCCGGCCTTGTACACCAGTGTGGCTTGGCGGCGCAGGTGGCCGTCGGTGGGCCGCAGAGCCAGCCGGTCGGACAACTCCTCCACAATACGGCTCCGCAGCTCGGCAGCGGCAGCCTTGGTGTAGGTGATGACCAGGAAGCGGTCTACGTCGGCCCCCTCCTCCACCCGGGCCAGCAGACGCTCTACCAGCACCCGGGTCTTACCGGAGCCTGCCGCGGCGGAGACCAGAAGGCCACCTCCCCGGTTATCTACCGCCGCCTGTTGTTCTTCTGTCAGAGAAAAGGCCATCTGGTTTCCCCCTTCCTATGGGATTGGGTTTTATCTACGGAATATCAGTTCTCCCACTTGCGGGCATGGGCCTCGTTCCAGATCTCGGGATCGCCGATGCCCACCTCCTCGTAGCGGTACACCGGGTTTTTGCCCGCCTTCTTCTGGTTCACATAATCTTTCAGCACCTTCAGGGCCTTGCCGCCCAGCAGCAGAATGGCCACCAGATTCACCAGTGCCATCAGACCCATGAGCACATCGGCCAGATCCCACACCATAGAGAAATTCATCTGGGCGCCGATGAAGATGGCCGCCACGCAGGTCAGCCGGAAGATAATCAGGCCGGTCTTGGAGTCACGAATGAATTTAAAGTTGGACTCGGTGTAGTAGTAGTTACCCACCAGGGAACTGAAAGCAAAGAGGAAAATGGAAACGGTGATGAAGAAGGGTCCAAAGGAACTCACCTGGGCGTGGACCGCCGCCTGGACAAAGTTCATGCCCTCGCTGTAGGCGTCAATGGGCACCCCGGACAGGAGCAGCATAAAGGCGGTGGTGGAGCAGATCACAATGGTGTCGATGAACACGGACAGCATCTGCACCAGGCCCTGCTTCACCGGATGGGACACATCGGCGGCAGCAGCGGCGTTAGGGGCGGAGCCCATACCGGCCTCGTTGGAGTAGAGGCCCCGCTTGATGCCCTGCATGATGCAGGAGGCTCCGATCCCGGCAAACATGGCCTTGGGATCGAAGGCCTGGGAGAAGATCAGGGAGATCATGTGGGGCACCTGGCCGATGTTCTTAATGGTGATAAAGAGGCCCAAAGCGATATAGATGGCGGCCATCACAGGCACGATGCCGGAGGTGATGGCACTGATGCGGCGCACGCCGCCAAAGATACACACACCGGTGAGAATGGCCAGCACCGCGCCCACCACCATGGGCCAGATGCTGTTGGAGTAGTCGGGCAGATAATACTGGAGGGCAGAACCGGCGTTATAGGCCTGGAGGGCGTTGAAACCGTAAGCAAAGCAGGCGATGAGCAGCACGGCAAACACCACACCGAAGAAGCGGCTGCCCAGGGCTTTCTGGATATAGTAGGCTGGGCCGCCTACCCAGTTCTCCCCGTGCTTCTCCTTGTAGCACTGGGCCAGGGTGCTCTCAATAAAGGCGGAGGCCGCACCGATGAGGGCCAGCAGCCACATCCAGAACACCGCGCCGTAGCCGCCGATGAGGGTGGCGGCGATGATGGCGTTGGCCACACCGGCGATGTTGCCGGTACCCACCCGGGAGGCGGTGGAGATCATCAAGGCCTGGAAGGACGAGATATCCTTGCCGTCCTTTTTCTTCTCTCCCAGCACACGGATGGCCTCAGGGAACAGGCGAAACTGGACGCCCTTGGTACGGATGGTGAAGTAGAGCCCCGCGAAGATAAGCAGGGCAATCAAAATATAGGTGTAGAGGAAGTTGCTTGTGTTGCTCAAAAAGCTTCCAAAAAACGCCATAGAGTTTTAGTTCCTTTCTCTTATCTCTTAAGGAGATTTTGTGCTTGCTCGGTTGGATTTAAACGTCAGGCCTTCTATAGCCTGCCCCAAACAGGAGGCGCTTTTACTCTTGCTCCACAGCCGCCCAGAACTCCTCGCTCTTGACGGTTGGCAGCCACCGCTTTTTATCGTTCCCCCTGCCCTCCTCAAAATGGCAGGCAGCAGCGTAGTCGCACCACTGGCAGGCATTGTGCTCCGGTCCTCGCCAAAAGGGGTCGGCGTTGATGTTGCCTGCTGCCAGCTCCTGGCCGATCTCCCGCAGGATATGGTCGGTGTGCCGGGCCAGCTTGCCCAACCGTTGGGCGGACACCAGGGCCTCGCCGGTGATCTGGCCGCTCTTGTTTACCCGGATGGGCAGGAAACGGATGGGCCCCTCCTCCGGGTCCTCCATAGCGGCCACCACGGCGGGGTCGTCCAGCACCACGCCCTTGCGGCGCAGCTCCGTGTCCACCTTCTTTTGCCGTGCCTCATCGCTCATGGCCCGGCTGCCCGCCACCACTGCGTCTCTGGCGGGCAGGTAAAGGACGCCAGCCCCTGTCACATCTTGATTGTAAAGGTCTTTTCCCTCACGCTCCAGCGTGAAAAGATAGAGCAGCATCTGAAGGCCCATTCCATGCCAAATATCTGTCAAGTCAAATGACTTGCGTCCCGTCTTGTAGTCTACAATTCGCAGGTATAGCCGTCCGTCGTGAACCCAGCCGTCCACCCGGTCCACAAAGCCGGAGATACTGACGGTGATCCCGTCCACATTCAGCTCCACCGGAGGCAAATCTTTGCCGCTGCTGAAGCCCAATTCAAAAGAGATGGGCTGGAACTGAGAGGCCCGCAGCTCCTGGGCCACGTTGTCCACCACGGCGTACACCGACTTGCGAAGGCGGCGGAACAGATACTGGAACCGGGGGCTCTCCCCCTCCAGTCCCCCCAGCTCTTCCTGCACATATTGCTCCACCACCTGATCGGTAATGGCACGCAGTTCCTCGGGCGACACTTCCTTCACGCCCCCTCGCTCCTGGCAGGCTTTGAGGACGTGTTCCAGCACAAAGTGGATAAAGGTGCCGTACTCAGGGGCCTGGAATCCGGCGGCCCGCCGGGGCTCCGCCTTCAGTCCATACTGCATGAAGTAGGAGAAGTGGCAGGCCTTGTACTTGTCCATTCGGGAGGCCGACATGGGCACCCGCCGCCCGTAGAGTACATCCACCGCCGGTCTTGACAGCCGCCCCCGTTCCCGGCAGGCAGCAGAGGTCATCCGCTCCACCAGGGGGGCATACTCCGGCAGAGCCGTGAGGGCTGCCGCCGCCTGGGGGAACCGTCCAGCCAGCTCCAGCGCAGGCCGTGGGGCCGCCAGGCGGAAGGAACCGTCCAGCCTTCCCTCTTCCACCCGGCGCAGATGGGGCAGCAGGGCTTTCAGCCTTGACACCAGGAAGGCAGGGCGGTGCTCTTCTCCCTGGGCCCTTGCGGCAGACCAGCTGACATAAAACCGTTCCCGAGGCAGGGCGCAGGTCTCATAGACGATGGTCATCTCCCGGTACAGCTTGTCCCCTGTCCGTGGAGCAGGCTCCAGGCCATAGGAGGCCAGCAGGCTGCGGTCATCGTCGCTGAGCAGGCCGGGAGAGGGGGACACCGCCGGGATAGCCCCGTCGTCCGCCCCCAGCAGGAACACCGCACGGTACCCCTTGTGAGCCAGCCGGGGCATTTCGCCAGCGTTCACCCGGTCCAGGGACACAGGGATGGAACCCACGTCGTACTGAGAGAGTACCAGAGAGAACAGTCTGGAGAACTCCTCCAGCTCCATGGGGGTATCCCCCAGGATCTGGGCGCACTGTTCCAGACCGCCGCACAAAATGTCCCACAGCTGGGCGTACTCCTCCGCCAGGGCGGCCTGATCCCGCTCTTGCAGTTCCTGGGTCCGCTGTGCCAGACGCTCGGGTACCCCCATAGCCTCCAGCAGGCGGTAGAGAGCCATGGCCTGGCCCTTTCCTGTCTTGTCCGGCTGCTTCCGCAGCTCCTCCAGAGGGGCGGTCACCTGCCGCCGCAGGCCGTTGAGCCGGGCCAGCAGGGCGGTATCCTCCTCGGTGAATTTGCGCCCATAGCCCTTGGGGTGGTTGGTCCAGTCCTTTTTGCCGGTCCAGGCACTTCCCTCCAGACCCCAGGTCAGGGCATAGTTTTCCAACAGATCTACATCCTCCTGACTCAAATCAGTGAGGCCGGTTTTGAGGCATCGGAAGAGATCATCGTACCGGTAGCCCCCGGATACGGTATCCAGTGCCGCAGTAATGAAGGTTAGGATGGGCTTTTCCAGGATGTCACTCATGCGGCTGAGAAATACCGGTACCCCGTAGCGGGCAAACACCGTTTCAATGGTGGGTCCATACCCCTCCATGCTGCGGGCACACACGGCGATGTCCCGGAAGCGATAGCCCTCCTCCCGCACCAGGCGCAGGATCTCCGCCGCCGTCCACTCCACCTCGGAGTAGGGGGTGTTGGCGGTGAAAAGGGTCACCTCCTCCCCGCCTTCCTCCAGAGGGACAGGTCGGGGAGCAAACAGATTGCCTTCCAAGTGGGCCAGGGCAGCTGTCCGGCCGGTCCGGTCCCCCGTCAGCACCTCCACCTGAGCAGGCACGCCTCGGTCCTTGGCCAGCCGCAGCAGCTGCCGGGCAGTACGCCGGGCGGGGGAAAAGATACCGGTACCCCCCTCGTCCTCCTCCAGCTGATCGCAGGTCAGGGCCACCGTCACCGAGGCGCCCTTATCCAGCAGCGCGGAAAGCACCTGCCGCTCCTGGGGGGTGAAGTCGGTGAAAGCATCCACATAGAAGTCCTTGCCCGCCGCCCACTTGGTCCGGGTCAGCTGCTCAGCCAGCCGGGTCAGTTTGTCCCGGGGATCGGCCCACCGTTGGGCAGTCAAGGCCTCATAGGCACCAAAGATGAGGGAGAGGTCGGTGAGCTTGTCCCCCTCCCCGCCTCCGGTGTCGCTGCCTGCCTCCCACAGCTGTTCGGGGCTGATGCAGCAGCTTTTCAATTCGTCCACCGTGGCCAGCAGACTGCTGAGAAAGGCGGGCTTGCGGGAGGGTCGCTGGTACACTTTGAGCTGATCGGCCACCGACTTGAGTGCGGTATACAGCAGCAGCAGCCGGCCTCCCTGATCCAGAGTGGGCGCCGCCAGACCGCCGTGGGCAGAGAACACCCGGTTAGCAAGCCGTGTGAAGGAGAGCACCTCAGCGTGGAGAGAGACCGCGTTTCCGCCAATGGCACACAGCTGCCGTTCCATGTCGTGGGAGTGCTGCTCGGGCACGATGAGAACCTGTGGCCGGGTAGCCGCCCCCATAGCGGTAAGCATGGCGTAGGTCTTGCCGGTGCCCGCCCGGCCCAACAGCAGCTTGAGCATGGTACTCCCTCCTTTTTGGTCAGTGGTGAGATTATAGCATATTTACCGCTCCCACACAATGCACCGCGCACAAAAGGGGACTGCCGCAAAGGCGGCAGTCCCCTTTTTGGTACTTTACCGAACGCCGTAAGTCTCCCACAGCGCCAGGGTATTCTGATTCATGAGCTTTTCCCCAAACAGCTCCCGGAACTGAGCCGTCTTTTGCTTCCCCTGGGCCTTCAACGCCTCCATTTTGGCAGCGATCTCACCCTGGCGGGCGATCAGGCGCTCATAGGCATTTTCAAAGGCGGCCAGACGGGCAGCGGCAGCTTCGTTCTGCTCCGACGGGATGCTCCAGCGACCGGAAGAATCCTTTTCGGTGATACGCTCCATACCTTACTGGGGATTGACGGTATAGTTGGGAGCTTCCTTGGTGATATAGATATCGTGGGGATGGGACTCCTTCAGACCGGCAGCGGTGATCTGCATGAACTGAGCCTTGGTGTGCAGCTCCTCAATGTTGTGGCAGCCGGTGTAGCCCATACCGGCCCGCAGGCCGCCGGTGAGCTGGTAGATGGTGTCGCCGGTCAGTCCCTTGTAGGGTACGCGGCCTTCCACGCCTTCGGGCACCAGCTTCTTGTTGTTCTGCTGGAAGTAACGGTCCTTGGAGCCGCAGGCCATGGCGCCCAGAGAGCCCATGCCGCGGTAGACCTTGAACTGACGGCCCTGATAGACCTCGGTGTCCCCGGGGGACTCCTCACAGCCGGCCAGCAGAGAGCCCAGCATGACCACGTTGGCGCCGGCGGCCAGAGCCTTGGCGATATCGCCGGAGTACTTCACGCCGCCGTCAGCGATGATGGGAATGTCGTACTCAGCAGCCACACGGGCGGCATCATAGACAGCGGTGATCTGGGGCACGCCGATACCGGCCACCACGCGGGTGGTACAGATGGAGCCGGGGCCAATACCGATCTTCACGCAGTCGGCACCCGCCTCAATGAGGGCGCGGGTACCCTCGGCGGTAGCCACATTGCCGGCAATCAGCTGCACGTCGGGGTAGACGGCTTTGATGCGGCGGACACAGTCCAGAATATTGTGGGAGTGGCCGTGGGCGGAGTCCAGGCACAGCACGTCGGCGCCGGCATCCACCAGAGCGCGCACACGATCCAGCACGTCGGAGGTGACGCCGATGGCGGCGCCCACCAGCAGGCGGCCCTTGTCGTCGCGGGCGGAGTTGGGATACACGGTGGCCTTCTCAATGTCCTTGATGGTGATGAGGCCCTTCAGGCGGTACTCGTCGTCCACGATGGGCAGCTTCTCAATCTTGTGCTTGCGGAGGATTTCCTTGGCCTCCTCCAGGGTGACGCCCTCCTTGGCGGTGACCAGGTTGTCCTTGGTCATGACGTTGTCCACCAGCTGGCTCATGTCGGTCTCAAACTTCATGTCCCGGTTGGTGATGATACCGATGAGCTTGCCGTCCTTACAGATGGGCACGCCGGAGATCCGGTACTTGGCCATCAGGGCGTCGGCCTCGGCCAGCGTATGGCCGGGAGCCAGCCAGAAGGGGTTGGTGATAACGCCGTTCTCACTGCGCTTGACCATGTCCACCTGCTCAGCCTGAGCGCCGATGGACATATTCTTGTGGATGATGCCGATGCCGCCTTCACGGGCAATGGCGATGGCCATGCGGTACTCGGTCACCGTGTCCATGGCAGCGCTCATCAGGGGCACATTCAGTTTGATTTTGCGGGTGAGTCTGGTGTGCAGGTCGATGTCCGCAGGCAGAACGTCGCTCTCCGCGGGGATGAGCAGCACGTCGTCAAAGGTAAGGCCCTGCTTCAGAAACTTCTGGTGCTCGTCAGTGTTGACCATAGTGCATCTCCTTTTTCTTTTTATAAAATTTTACCTATTCTACTTGATTGCAGACGCTCTGTCAAGTGGCGTCAGGGTAACCGCACCTTCAAAACGGCTTTTTCCAGCCGCATCAGCGCCCCGGACATAGCGCAGACCATCCTGCTCTCCGGTAAAGAGAGTGATGGTCTCACCCGCCATACACTCCGCCAGATAGTCCACCTGGAGGGCAGAGACGTAAAAATCCTGCCCCAGCTGATCCATTCGGATGGCATCGCAGATGAAGTCGGCATAGCGAACATTGTTCACATGACCGTTGATATCGGTATCGCTGTAGTGCATAGCCCGATGATCCGCCGCCGCCATCTCCTGGGGCAATTTGAACCGGGAGAGGCTCTTGTCCTTACACAACTCGCCCCCGTCGGTACCCTGGAACTCCTCTATCTTGCTCATACGGGCCAGGCGGTGGGTATCCGCGTCGGCCAGCACCCATACGGACACCGCTTCACCTACCGGCTTACCGTCCACAAACAGGTCAAAATCCCGGTAGCTGGAGGCGCCGCTGCCGCCCCGGTGCCAGGTGCGGATGCTGAGGGTCTCATTCCACTTCAGTGGCCGGTCCAGTCGGTACCACATCCGGGCCAACATCCAAAACAGATTGTACTTTTCCATCATCTCCGGCCGGGAGGCATGGAGCTCGCAGGCCGCGGCCACCGCCGCCTCCTGCAAAATGCCCATCAGGCCGGAGGGCTTACAGTGGTTCCAGGGGTCTACATCCCGGGAATCAATGGGGTAGCCGCTCTCAAAATACACCGCTCACCCCTCCTTTTTACCACGGATGACCAGCTTTGTCTTGCAGCAGATGTCGTCAATGTCATTGTCGGTAGCCGCCGGGATACGCATGGCAGCTCCGCAGTCGGCGCAAAAGAGATCGATGGAGCTGTAGTTGACCTGAAGCTTCCAGCGGTGGGACCCGCAGGTGCAGGAAATACCGTCCCGCTGGGCAATCTCCTTCAGCTCGGAGAGCACCTCGTGCATCACCAGCTCGTCCAAAAAGGCGCCTTTCTCCTCCCCTTCCGCTCGCTCCAGCTTGTCGGCGGCGGCCTCCAGCCGCTGGAGGGCAGCAAATACCGGCCCTTCTTCACCCACATAGCAGCAGTCCAGGCCGGACTGGGCACAGGAAAAGGCCAGCACCTTCTGGTGCAGGAACGCCTGGGTGGAGCAGGTCACGGTGTGGTCCCGGCCGCAGGACAGGCAGGGCACCGTCAATCTCACCCGATCCCCCATCATCTCCACCCGAAGGGCGGACTTGCCGCAGGGACAGGGCAGTTCATTGGCGGACGCCGCCAGTTGAAACACCGTACGCTCCACCGCTACACTCTGGTGGCAGGAAGGGCACAGATAGGCCAGGGTACGTTTGGATTGTTCTTCCATAGCGGACCTCCCGTTCGGCCCGTAAGGCCGGTTGTGCCGGTGACCCGGCAATATATATGTTACATTATAACGCAAACAGGACGGATTGACCAGCCAGTCCGCTTACAAAATCCAGAGTCATATTTTGCGTACTTTTCGTTCAAAATAGTATTTGTCAGGCGGACAGCCGCCCAAGCAAACAGAGGTGAGGATATGGCAAACAAAAAACTGGGCCGGCAGACCGTGGCCCTGCAGGACCCGCCTTCGGTCATCGGCAGCGCAGCCGTGGTGGGCAAGAAAGAAGGGGAGGGTCCTCTGGCCGCCACCTTCGATCACATCAGCCAGGACGATTCCTTTGGAGAACGGAGCTGGGAAAAGGCGGAGAGCGCCATGCAGAAGCTGGCTCTGGCCGCCGCCCTCAGCAAGGCCGGCCTCAGTGTGTCCGGTCTGGACTACCTGCTGGCGGGAGATCTGCTCAACCAGTGTATCGGCTCCGGCTTTGCCGTCCGGGGACAGGACGTGCCCTTCTTTGGGCTGTACGGGGCCTGCTCCACCATGGCGGAGAGTCTGTCCCTGGCCTCCATGCTGCTGGACGGGGGATACGGCACAAAGATCGCGGCCATGACCTCCTCCCACTTCTGCTCCGCCGAGCGGCAGTACCGCTCCCCCCTGGAATATGGAGGCCAGCGCACCCCCACCGCCCAGTGGACGGTGACCGGTTCTGGCTGCGTCATTCTGGCCGACCAGGGGCCGGGGCCCTATATCACCCACGTCACCACCGGCAAAGTGGTGGACAAGGGCATCAAGGACGCGGCCAATATGGGCGCCGCTATGGCGCCCGCCGCCTATTCCACGCTCTCAGCCCATTTTCAGGACACGGGCCGCAAGCCCTCCGACTACGATCTGATTGTCACCGGCGATTTGGGTCAGCTGGGCCGTGACATTGTGGCCGACTGGTTCCACCGGGACGGCATGGAGCTGAAAAATTTCAACGACTGCGGCACCCTGATCTACGATCTGGAGGGGCAGGACGTCCACTGCGGCGGCTCCGGCTGCGGCTGCTCGGCAGTGGTGCTGGCAGGGATGCTCCTTAACGGTATGGCAGGAGGCCGCTGGAAACGTATCCTGTTCTGCGGCACCGGCGCTCTCCTCTCTCCCACCTCCTCCCAGCAGGGGGAGAGCATCCCCGCCATCTGCCATGCGGTGGCGCTGGACATCAGAAAGTGAGGTATATCCATGGAGATTTTCTGGACCTATGCCCGGGTCTTTCTCTGCGGCGGGACCCTCTGCCTCATCGGGCAGATTCTCATTGACAAGACCTCCCTCACCCCCGCCCGCATCCTGGTCTCCTATGTGGTGGCCGGGGTAATTCTGGGCGGACTTGGGATCTACCCCTGGCTGGTAGAGTGGGGCGGAGCAGGAGCCACCGTGCCCCTCACCGGCTTCGGCTATCTGCTGTCCAAGGGTGTGGCGGAGGCAGTGGCAGAAAAAGGCGCACTGGGCATTCTGACCGGCGGCATTACTGCCGCGGCAGGCGGGATCACCGCGGCGGTGCTTTTCGGCCTGCTGGGGGCGCTGCTCTTCAAATCCCGCCCAAAATCTTGACAAACCGTCCCTGTGGTGGTAAAGTATCCGCCGTGAACGAGGGCGTTCCATGAAATGAGGCCGTACTGCCTCCTTTGATGGACGCCCTCGCTTTTTTATTGTCAGGAGGGGATTGGATGACAAAGTATATTTTTGTGACCGGCGGCGTGGTTTCTGGTTTAGGCAAGGGCATTACGGCCGCTTCCTTGGGCCGGCTGCTGAAAGCCCGGGGCCTGAAGGTGGCCGCTCAGAAACTGGACCCGTACATCAACGTGGACCCGGGCACCATGAGCCCCTATCAGCACGGCGAGGTCTTTGTAACCGAGGATGGGGCGGAGACCGACCTGGATCTGGGCCACTATGAGCGCTTTATTGACGAGGATCTGAATCAGTTCTCCAACCTGACCACCGGCCGGGTATACTCCAACGTCATCGCCAAAGAGCGCCGGGGAGAGTATCTGGGCAAGACGGTGCAGGTCATCCCCCACATCACCGACGAAATCAAGCGCTTTATCTACGCTGTAGGCCGGAAAACAAACGCGGATGTGGTGATCACTGAGATCGGCGGCACCACCGGCGATATGGAGAGCCAGCCCTTTTTGGAGGCCATCCGTCAGGTAGGCCGAGAGGTGGGACAGGGCAACGCCCTCTACATTCATGTAACCCTGGTTCCCTATCTGAAGGCCTCCGGTGAGCACAAGTCCAAGCCCACCCAGCACTCGGTCAAAGAATTGCAGGGCATGGGTATCTCTCCCGACCTCATCGTGCTGCGGTGCGACGAGCCGATTACCGACCGCAGTATTTTTGAAAAGATTGCCGGGTTCTGCAATGTGAAGCCGGACTGCGTTATTGAAAATGTTACCCTCCCCACCCTCTATGAGGCTCCGCTGATGCTGGAGGCCGCTGGTTTTTCCTCTGTGGTGTGTCGGGAGCTGGGACTGGAGGCCCCCGCACCCGACCTGGCCGAGTGGACCGCCCTGGTGGAACAGATCAAAGGTCTGCGCTCCACTGTCACCATTGGTCTGGTGGGCAAATACGTACAGCTCCACGATGCCTATCTGTCAGTAGCCGAGGCTCTCCGCCACGCCGGATATCCCCTGGGAGCCAGGATCCACATTCGCTGGATCGACTCGGAGACCGTTACCGAAGAAAATTACACCCAGGTACTGAAGGATCTGGACGGCATTCTGGTGCCCGGCGGCTTTGGCTCCCGGGGCATCGAGGGCATGATCCTGGCCGCCCGGTACGCCCGGGAACACCAGGTCCCCTATCTGGGTATCTGTCTGGGGATGCAGGTGGCGGTCATCGAGTTTGCCCGCCATGTGGCCGGGCTGACAGACGCCCACTCCGGTGAGTTTGAACCTAAGTGCCCCCACAAGGTCATTGACTTTATGCCCGGCCAGAGCGACGAGATTGACAAGGGCGGCACCCTGCGGCTTGGGGCCTATCCCTGCGCCGTCCAGCCCGGTACCATGCTGGCCCGCTGCTACGGCGCACCCCTGACCCAGGAACGGCACCGCCACCGCTATGAATTCAATAACCAGTTCCGGGAGATCCTCACTGAGGCCGGGCTGATACTCAGCGGTCTTTCCCCCGACGGCCGGCTGGTAGAGGCGGTGGAACTGCCCCACAGCCCCTTCTATGTGGGCGTGCAGTACCATCCGGAGTTTAAGAGCCGCCCCAATCGTCCTCATCCCCTGTTCCACGGCTTTGTGGCCGCTGCCGCTCATCGCCATCGGCAAGCTTAACGCCCCATTTGTGCAAGTCCTTATGTCACTAGTTGCATAAAATTTAGCTCACAAAAGCATTTGTTTTACAGTTATCTTTCCTAAATTCGTCTATTCCGTTAATTTCCTATTGACAAAAACAGCTGTCCACACTATACTTACACCATCAGTTGAGAACGAAGGCGTTCCAACCCGGCCAGGGTGGGAGCGCCTTCTTCTTTTTCTTTCAATATGAAAGAAGGAAAGGAGATACCTGCAATGTCGTACACCAAGGAAGATATCATCCGCATCGTCCATGAGGAGGATATTGAGTTTATCCGCCTCCAGTTCACCGACATCTTTGGTCAGCTGAAGAATGTGGCCATCACCGCCTCCCAGATTGAGAAGGCGGTCAACAATCAAATCATGTTCGACGGTTCCTCCATCGAGGGTTTTGTCCGTATCGACGAGTCTGACCAGTATCTCTATCCTGATCTGAACTCCTTCGTGGTTTTCCCCTGGCGGCCCAGCCACGGCAAGGTGGCCCGTCTGATCTGCGACGTCCACAACCCCGACGGCACCCCCTTTGTGGGCGACCCCCGAGGCACCCTGAAGCGGGTCCTCCAGCGGGCGAAGGACATGGGCTACGATGCCTTCAACGTAGGCCCCGAGGCCGAGTTCTTCCTATTCCAGACCGACGACGAGGGCCGTCCTACCACCAAGACCAACGACGAGGCGGGCTACTTCGATCTGGGCCCCCTGGACCACGGCGAGGGCACCCGCCGGGAGATCTGTATGGCCCTGGAGCAGATGGGCTTCGAGATCGAGGCCAGCCACCACGAAGTGGCCGCAGGTCAGCACGAGATCGACTTCAAGTACGAGGAAGCCCTTCACGCTGCCGACAACATCATGACCTTCAAGCTGGCGGTCAAGACCCTGGCCCAGAAGAACGGCCTTCACGCCACCTTTATGCCAAAGCCCATCTTCGGCATCAACGGCTCGGGAATGCACACCAATATGTCCCTGTTCCGGGGCGGCAAGAACGCATTCTACGATCCCAGTGACGAGCGGGGCCTGTCCAAGGAAGCCTACTCCTTCATCGCCGGTCTGCTGGCCCATGTGAAGGGCATGGCCGCCGTAACCAACCCTCTGGTCAACTCCTACAAGCGTCTGGTGCCCGGCTATGAGGCCCCCTGCTACCTGGCCTGGTCCGCCTCCAACCGCTCCGCCCTCATCCGCATCCCCGCCTCCCGCGGCCAGTCCACTCGTGTGGAGCTCCGCTCCCCCGACCCGGCCTGCAACCCCTACCTGGAACTGGCCGTCTGCCTGGCCGCCGGTCTGGACGGCATCGAGAAGGGCATGGTTCCCCCGGCGGAGGTCACCGAGAACATCTTTGTGATGGATCAGGCCACCCGCGAGGCCCACGGCATCGACTCCCTGCCCAGCTCCCTGGAGGAGGCCATCCAGGCTATGAAGGCCGACTCCCTCATTATGGACACTCTGGGCGAGCACATTACCAGCAACTATCTGGCCGGCAAGGAAGCCGAATGGGATGAGTACCGCACCCGTGTATCCTCCTGGGAGCGGGAGAAGTACATCATCAACTATTGATTTCTCAGCAACACCCTCCTCACAGTTGGGAGTGATGATCCATGGAACAGGTGATCGTTGCCTTTGAAAATACCAAAAGCGCAAGCCGCATCAAGGAGATCCTGGAGACCTCAGGCACGGCCTCCTGTATTCTCTGCAAGACTGCCGACCAGGTCCGCCGCACGGCAAATAAGCTCCACGTCACCGCAGTGATCTGCGGCTTCAAGCTGGCTGATCAGAGCGTGGAGGCTCTGGCAGGCGATCTGCCCTCCTCCTGTGCCGTCCTGGTTCTGGCCTCCCAGAACCTGCTGGACCTGCTGCAGAACGACGATCTCTTCCAGCTGCCCGCCCCGGTATCCAAAGGGGACCTGACCGCATCGGTGCGGATGCTTCTCCAGATGGGGCGGCGGCTGGAGCGGGCCCTGCGGCCCCGCCGCTCCCCGGAGGAGCTGGAAGTCATTCAGCAGGCCAAAGCCCTGCTGATGGACCGCAACGGCATGACAGAGGAGCAGGCCCACCGCTTTTTACAGAAGTCCAGTATGGACAACGGTACAAAATTGCTCCAGACCGCCCAAATGGTACTGGACAGCGCAGAATAGGGCAAACTAAACAGGACGAGACAATGCAGTCTCACGGCGGCAGTCGGGGACGTACTGCCGCCGTTTTTTACTACCGTCCCACTGCCCAAACTCACCCGGAAAGGGGAATGAACCATGAAAACAGAAGGCTATCCGCCCCGGGGACTCTATCATCCCGCCTTTGAACACGACAGCTGCGGTATCGGGGCCGTGGTGGACATCCAGGGCAAACCCAGCCACCAGACAGTGGACGACGCACTGAAAATTGTGGAGAAGCTGGAACACCGTGCTGGCAAGGACGCCGAAGGCAAGACCGGCGACGGCGTGGGTATTTTGGTCCAGATCTCCCACCGCTTTTTCTCCAAGGCTACCCAGGCGGCAGGCATCCAGCTGCCCGGACCCCGGGATTACGGCGTTGGTATGTTTTTCTTCCCCCAGGATACCCTGAAGCGGGGACAGGCCAGAAAGATGTTCGAGGTCATCGCCGAGAAGGAAGGCCTCACCTTCCTGGGCTGGCGGGACGTACCGGTGTGCCCCGAGATCCTGGGGCAAAAGGCCCGGGACAAGATGCCTGTCATCCAGCAGGCCTTTGTGGCCCGCCCGACAGACACTGAACAGGGCCTGCCTTTCGACCGGAAGCTCTATATCGCCCGCCGGGTGTTTGAGCAGTCCAACGACAACACCTATGTGCCCTCTCTGTCCAGCCGCACCATTGTTTATAAAGGAATGTTCCTGGTGGACCAGCTGCGGAAGTTCTATCCCGACCTGCAGAGCAAGGACTACCAGTCCGCCATTGCCCTGGTTCACTCCCGATTCTCCACCAACACCAATCCCTCCTGGGAGCGGGCCCACCCCAACCGGCTCATGGCCCACAACGGTGAAATCAACACCATTCGCGGCAACGTGGACCGGATGCTGGCCCGGGAGGAGACTATGTCCTCTCCCCTGCTGGACGATCAGATGGACAAGGTGCTGCCGGTAGTCAATGTAAACGGCTCCGACTCCGCCATGCTGGACAACACCCTGGAATTCCTCATGATGGCGGGCATGGACCTGCCTCTGGCCGTTATGGCCTGTATCCCGGAGCCCTGGATGGAGGACAAGGCCATCTCCCGGTCCAAGCGGGATCTGTACCAATATTACGCCACCCTGATGGAGCCCTGGGACGGCCCGGCCTCCATCCTCTTCTCCGACGGCGACGTGGTAGGGGCGGTGCTGGACCGCAACGGCCTGCGGCCTTCCCGGTATTATGTCACCCGGGACGGGCGGCTCATCCTCTCCTCCGAGGTGGGCGTACTGGATATCCCGGCGGAGCAGATCGTGGAGAAATCCCGGCTCCAGCCCGGGCGGATGCTGCTGGTGGACACCACCCAGGGCCGCATCATCGGCGACGACGAGCTGAAGGAATCCTATGCCGCCCGGCAGCCCTACGGCGAGTGGCTAGACCGCAACCTGCTTCATTTAAAGGATCTGCCCATTCCCAACCGCCGAGTAGAGCGCCACACCAGAGAAGGGCTTCACCGCCTCCAGAAGGCCTTTGGCTACACCTATGAGGATGTGCGCAACACCATCCTCCCCATGGCCCGCACCGGTGCCGAGCCTACTGCCGCCATGGGCACCGACATTCCTCTGGCGGTGCTGGACCACAAGGATCAGCCCCTGTTCAGCTACTTCAAGCAGCTCTTTGCCCAGGTGACCAACCCGCCTATCGACGCCATTCGTGAGGAGATCGTCACCGACACCACTGTCTATGTGGGCGACGACGGCAATCTGCTCTCTGAAACGGCGGATAACTGCCGGGTACTTCAGATCCACAACCCCATCCTCACCTCCACCGATATGATGAAAATCAAGGCCATGAACCAGCCTGGCTTCCAGGTGGAAACGGTGTCCATTCTCTACTATAAGAACACCCCCTTGGACCGGGCCCTGGACCATCTGGCGCTGGCAGTGGACCGCGCCTGGCGAAAGGGCGCCAACATCATTATTCTCTCCGACCGGGGTGTGGATGAGAACCATGTGGCCATCCCCTCCCTGCTGGCAGTATCCGCCATGGAGCAGCACCTGATCCGCACCAAGAAGCGCACCGCCGTCTCCATCCTGCTGGAATCCGCCGAGCCCCGGGATGTCCACCACTTCGCCACCCTGCTGGGTTACGGCGCCCGTGCCATCAACCCCTACCTGGCTGAGGAAACCATCGTGGAGCTCATCGAGGAGGGTCTGCTGGACAAGGACTACCACACCGCCGTGGCCGACTACAACGCCGCCATTCTCCACGGCATCGTAAAGATCGCCTCCAAGATGGGCATTTCCACCCTCCAGTCCTATCAATCCGCCCAGATCTTTGAGGCCATCGGCATCAACAAGACGGTCATTGACAAATACTTCACCAATACCGTCTCCCGGGTGGGCGGCATCGGCCTGACCGAGATCGCCGCCATGGTGGACCGCAACCACTCCAAGGCCTATGACCCGCTGGGGCTGGGGGCCGATCCTACCCTGGACTCTCTGGGCGCCCACAAGGCCCGGTCCGGCGGTGAGGACCATATGTACAATCCCCAGACCATCCACCTGCTCCAGCAGGCCACCCGCCGGGGGGACTACGATCTGTTCAAGCAATACACCGCCCAGGTGGACGACGAAACCAGTCCCCACACCCTCCGCGGCCTGCTGGACATGAAGTACGCCGACACTCCCCTGCCCCTGGACCAGGTGGAGAGTGTGGACTCCATTGTCAAGCGCTTCAAGACCGGCGCCATGAGCTACGGCTCCATCTCCCGGGAGGCCCATGAGTGTCTGGCCCAGGCCATGAATCTGCTGGGCGGCAAATCCAATTCCGGTGAGGGCGGCGAGGAACCCGACCGTCTGAAAGATCCCGCCCGCAACTCCGCCATCAAGCAGGTGGCTTCCGGGCGATTCGGCGTCACCAGTGAATATCTGGTGTCCGCCAAGGAGATCCAGATCAAGATGGCGCAGGGCGCCAAGCCCGGTGAGGGCGGCCATCTGCCTGCAGGTAAGGTATATCCCTGGATTGCCCGGTGCCGTCACTCCACCCCCGGCGTCACCCTGATTTCTCCCCCGCCCCACCACGACATCTACTCCATTGAGGACCTGGCCCAGCTGATCTACGACCTGAAGTGCGCCAACCGTCAGGCCCGCATCTCGGTGAAGCTGGTCAGCGAGGCAGGCGTGGGCACCATCGCCGCCGGCGTGGCCAAGGCCGGCGCTCAGGTGGTACTGGTGTCCGGCTATGACGGCGGCACCGGCGCCGCCCCCCGCACCTCCATTCACAACGCCGGTCTGCCCTGGGAGCTGGGCCTGGCGGAAACCCATCAGACTCTGATCCAGAACGGCCTGCGGTCCCGGGTGGTGGTGGAAACCGACGGCAAGCTGATGAGTGGCCGGGATGTGGCCATTGCCTGTATGCTGGGCGCCGAGGAGTTCGGCTTTGCCACCGCTCCCCTGGTGACCATGGGCTGCGTCATGATGCGGGTGTGCAATCTGGACACCTGCCCTGTAGGCGTTGCCACCCAAAACCCTGAGCTTCGTAAGCGCTTTGCCGGCAAGCCGGAATATGTGGTCAACTTTATGCGCTTCATCGCCCAGGAACTGCGGGAGCATATGGCCAAGCTGGGTGTGCACACCGTGGAGGAGCTGGTGGGCCGCACCGACCTTCTGGCCGTCCGCACCCCGGCAGTCAATGACCGGGCCGCCACGGTGGACCTGTCCGCCATTCTGGACAACCCCTATGTAGGCGCGGAAAAGACCCACTTCGATCCCGCCGACGTCTACGACTTCCATCTGGAGGATACTGTGGACCTGAAGGTGCTGGAGCGCAAGCTGGGCAGCGCACTGGCCCAGGGCGCTCCCAAGCGCCTGGAGGTGGCGGTCTCCTCCACCGACCGGGCGGTGGGCACCATTCTGGGCTCCGACATTACCCGTCTCCACGGCGACAGCCTGCCCGGCGGCACCTTTACGGTCAAGTGCACCGGCGGCGGCGGCCAGTCCTTCGGCGCTTTCCTGCCCAAGGGCCTGACTCTGGAGCTGGAGGGCGACGCCAACGACTACCTGGGCAAGGGCCTCTCCGGCGGCCGTCTGGTGGTCTATCCCCCCAAGGACAGCACCTTTGATCCCGCGAAAAACATCCTGGTAGGCAACGTAGCCCTCTACGGCGCCACCAGCGGCCAGGCCTACCTGAACGGCGTGGCGGGCGAGCGTTTCTGTGTCCGCAACTCGGGCGCCACCGCCGTGGTGGAGGGCGTGGGCGACCACGGCTGCGAGTATATGACCGGCGGCCGGGTGGTG
Organism: Flavonifractor sp. An4; assembly: GCF_002161755.1. NCBI lineage: Bacteria > Bacillati > Bacillota > Clostridia > Eubacteriales > Oscillospiraceae > Flavonifractor > Flavonifractor sp. An4. The sequence goes on from NZ_NFIL01000006.1 coordinate 105,515, forward strand.
GTCCTGGGCCCCACCGGCAAGAACTTTGCCGCCGGTATGAGCGGCGGCGTGGCCTATGTGCTGGATGAGCACCGGGACCTGTACCTGCGGCTCAACAAGGCTCTGGTATCCATGGAGCCGGTCACGGAGAAGCACGACGCCGCCGAACTGCGGGAACTGATCCAGGCCCACGCCGACGCCACCGGCTCGGCCAAGGCAAGCTGTATTTTGACTCACTTTGAGGATTATCTGCCTCTGTTCAAGAAGATCCTGCCCCACGACTACGACCGGATGCTGCGCACCATCGCCCAGTATGAGGAGAAGGGCATGAGCCGGGAGGAGGCCCAGGTAGAGGCCTTCTATGTCAATACCCACCAGAAGGGGGAATAACCATGGGAAAACCCACAGGATTTATGGAATATCAGCGCAGGGGGAATCCCTCTGAGACCCCTCTGGAGCGCATCAAGCACTACAACGAGTTTCACCCCCGGCTGGGCCGGGACGACCGGCGGCGGCAGGGCGCCCGGTGCATGGAGTGCGGCGTACCCTTCTGTCAGTCGGGGGCGGTACTGAACGGCATGGTGTCCGGCTGTCCCCTCCACAACCTGATCCCCGAGTGGAACGACCTGGTGTACACCGGCAACTTTACCCATGCACTGGAGCGGCTTTTAAAGACCAATAACTTCCCTGAGTTTACCGGTCGGGTGTGCCCCGCCCTGTGCGAGGCAGCCTGCACCTGCGGTCTCCATGGAGACCCGGTTACCGTAAAGGACAATGAGTTGGGTATCATCGAGGACGCCTGGGACCGGGGCCTCATGTCCCCCCGTCCTCCCAAAGCCCGCACCGGCAAAAAGGTCGCGGTGGTTGGTTCTGGCCCTGCCGGTCTGGCCTGTGCCGACCAGCTCAACCATCGGGGCCACAGCGTTACCGTCTTTGAGCGGGAGGACCGGCCCGGAGGCCTTTTGATGTATGGCATTCCCAACATGAAGCTGGAAAAGCCGGTGGTCCAGCGGCGGCTGGACAAGATGGCCGTTGAGGGAATCACGTTCCGTACCGGCGTGGATGTGGGCAAGGACCTCAGCCCGGAGCAGCTGCGGCGGGACTTTGACGCAGTTGTGCTGTGCTGCGGCGCTGCCCAGCCCCGGGATCTGGCCGTTCCCGGCCGGGAGCTGGACGGGGTGTGGTTCGCGGTGGACTTTTTAAAGGAGACCACCCGTTCCCTGCTGACCCACGACCTGGCCGAGGGCACCTACCCCTCCGCCAAGGGCAAGCACGTTGTCATCGTAGGTGGCGGCGACACCGGCAACGACTGCGTTGGCACCTGCATCCGCCACGGCTGCGCCAGCGTGACCCAGCTGGAGATGATGCCCAAGGCCCCCGATCAACGGGCAGAAAATAACCCCTGGCCGGAGTGGCCAAGGGTGTGCAAGACCGATTACGGACAGGAGGAGGCCATCGCCCTCTTTGGCCACGATCCCCGGGTCTATGAGACTACTGTGGCCGAATTGATGGGTGACGAGCACGGCAAGCTGAAGGCGGTGAAAACCGTCAAGCTGGGTCCCGACCACCAGCCCATCGCCGACACCGAAGCGGTGCTGGACTGCGACCTGCTCCTCATTGCCGCCGGGTTCCTGGGACCCCAGGACTATGTACCCGAGCTTTTCGGACTGGAACGCACTCCCCGCTCCTGTGTCAAAACGGCGGAAGGCGGTTACGCCACCACCGTACCCGGCGTCTTTGCCGCTGGCGATATGCGCCGGGGCCAGTCTCTGGTAGTGTGGGCCATCCGGGAGGGCCGTGAGGCCGCCCGGGACGTAGATCAGTATTTGATGGGATACACCAATCTATAAAGAAAGCCCCCCGGCCAAGCCGGGGGGCTTTTGCTTGATTTACAGCGCGGCGATTACCTGATACATCAGCATGAAGTGGAACAGGGAGCCCGCCAGTATAAACACATGGAAGATCTCATGGCAGCCGAACTTGGGGTTATTGCGGCCAGGCCACTTGACGGCGTAGAGTACACCGCCGATGGTATAGAGCACACCGCCGCCCAGCACCCAAAACATTCCCGCCCCAGGCAGCACCTGCATCAGGGGCACCAAAGCAATGATGGCCAGCCAGCCCATGGCGATATAGATGCCGGAGGTGAGCCAGCGGGGGGCGGAGAGCCATACCAAGGTGAGCACCAGTCCCGCCAGAGCCAGCCCCCAGATCACGCCGAAGAGGCTCCAGCCCCAACCGCCCATCTCCCGCAGGGCTACCAGACACACAGGGGTGTAGCTGCCGGCGATGAGAAAATAGATAGAGGCGTGGTCATACTTCCGCAGGGCGATACGACCGGCCACGCTGGTATTGATGCAGTGGTACAGGGTGCTGGCGGTATACAGGCCCACCATGCTGATCCCATAAATCAGGAAGGAGACCAGATGCCACACGCTCAGCTCCTCCAGCAGGCAGCGGGCCACCAACAGCACCGTGCCCACGGCGGCCAGCGCCGCGCCCATGCCGTGGGTAATGGCCGACCAGGGCCGCAGACCGTCATAGGGGTCCCGCGCTTGTTTCACCTTCCGGACCGGACGAGCCTTGGGATGATAATAGAGGGCAGAAGGGTTGCCTCTTAAAATATTCTCCTGATTCATACCATACACCTGCCATTCTGTCAAAGCTGATAGGAGATATTTTTTCTTCTCTTATAGTATAGTTCTAATCTTATAATATTGTCAACAGCAAATGGTAATATAATTTTTAAAATTATATTACAGTTTCTGTACATGATGTCTGTAGCATACCCTTTTCTCCCCCATCCTATCCTCTTTTCAGAAAAGACAGCAAAAAGCGGCGGTTTTTACAAAAAACCGCCGCTTTTGATTCAAATCCAATTAACCTTTTTTAATGTCCCGGGTGGCGTAGGCGTTCAAGTCCATGCCGCCCCGCTTTCCCGCCAGATATTCATAGTAGCCCTGGCAGCCAATCATGGCCCCGTTGTCCCCGCACAGAGACAGAGGAGGCAGGAACAGCTGATCGCCGGACTGACGGCAGGCTGTCTCCAGATCGGCCCGGATACGGGAATTGGCCGCCACGCCGCCCGCCACAGCAATTTTGCCATAGCCGCAGCGCTTGGCCGCCTCCATGGTACGGGGTACCAGGGTATCGCTGACGGCGGCGACAAAGGAGGCCGCCAGGCCCTTCATGTCCAGTTCTTCCCCCTTCTGCGCGGTGTTGTGGGCCAGATTGAGCACCGCTGTCTTAAGCCCAGAAAAGGACATATCCAGAGGGGCGTCCGCCACATGGGCCCGGGGCAGCTCGTAGCGGGTATCATCGCCGCCCTGGGCCAGCTTGTCCATAGGGGCCCCGCCGGGATACCCGATGCCCAGCACCCGGGCCACCTTGTCAAAGCACTCCCCCGCCGCGTCGTCCCGGGTAGCACCCAGGATCTCCATATCAGTGTAGCCCTTTACGTCCACGATCATGGTGTTGCCGCCGGAGACACAGAGACACACAAAGGGGGGCTCCAGGTCGGGGTGGGCGATGTAGTTGGCGGCGATATGGCCCCGGACATGATGGACCGGGATGATGGGCACATTGAGGCCGTAGGCCACCGACTTGGCAAAGTTCACGCCCACCAGCAGGGCGCCGATGAGGCCGGGGGCGTAGGTCACCGCCACAGCGTCGATGTCGCTCCGGGTGATCCCCGCCTGCTGGAGGGCCTGATCGGCCAGCCCGGCGATGGCCTCGATGTGCTTGCGGGAGGCAATCTCAGGCACCACGCCGCCGTAAATGGCGTGCATATCCGCCTGGGAGGCGATGGCGTCAGACAGGACGGTGCGGCCGTCCCGCACCACTGCCACGGCAGTCTCGTCGCAGGAGGATTCAATGGCAAGAATATTCATGGTTCATTCCTTCTTTCCGCAGTGAGCCGCCGGAATATGGATCATCCGGCGAAACAGAACAGGGGGCATCTGACTCTGATACAGCCCCCGGTGGGTATTCTGAAGAGTCTCTTCGTCCAGTACACAGGACTCTGACCACACCAGCATGGCATAGCGCACGTGGAAAATATCCGCCTGATAAGTCATCAGCCGGAACCCCGCCCGCTGGTAAAAGGCCAATCGGCGGCGGCGCACCCGGTCCTCCTCTGGAGAAATCCCCGGCTCCGGCGCCTCCGCCTCTGCCAGCAGGGTACACGCCGGTCCATACCGGGCTTTCAGCAGTTCCAGTGCCTGGGTGCCCAATCCCTGGCCCCGTCCCTCAGGACACACAGCCAGATAATCCAGCAGGGCACAGTTACCCTCCGCCGTCCGCCATAAAAAGGCATAGGCCAGCAGCGCATCCCCCTCAAAGACACCCCAGGTATCATAGCGTCCAGCCCGGCGCAGGCTACGGATGGAGGTAAAAGGCCGCCGCTCGCTGCGGGGAAAATCCCGCTTCACATGGATCCGGTAAACCTGCCGCAGCTGGCTGTCGGTGAGCAGCCGCAGCTCAGGCATGGTCTCCAAACTCCACCGTCATCAGCAGGGCGTCCTCATGCTCCTCCCGGTAGTAGTTCTTCCGGCGACCCACCGTCTGAAAGCCCAGCTTTTCATACAGGGCAATGGCGGGGACGTTGCTCTCCCGCACCTCCAGAGTGAGGAAGGCCAGGTGGGCCTGCCCAAACCGGATGTAAGCACCCAGGATGGCCTCTGCCACCCCCTGGCGGCGGTAAGCCGGAGCCACCGCGATCTTCTCCAGGGTACCCTCGTCCAGCACGGCCCGCACCTCTCCGTAGCCCAGCACGGTGCCGTCCTCCCCCTCGGCCACCACCAGGGAGATCATATCGTTATACAACTCCTGCTCCAGCAGGGCCTCCGACCAGGGGTGGGAAAAGCACTCCCGCTCGATGGCCGCCACCTGGCTCAGGTGGGACTTGTCCATAGGGACCAGTTTATAATTCACAGTATCCGCTCCTTAAAACGCCAAACTGCAGATCAGTTCAACCAGCAGAAACAGCAGGATTCCAACACCCAGCAGGAGAAACAGCACGCCCGCCAGTCGTGTCACCGTGAGATACCAGTCAGATGGCTCTCCGCCTATGGTATCCAGAAAATGTTCCAGCTTCCAGCAGAGTTCCGGCTTGGCCAGCATAAAAATACCCAGGGCAATGCAGGCCAACGCAGCCAGGCACATCAGCAAACGCTCCATTCCGTCTCTCCTTTCTCCATCCACGCCGGTGGGCCGGGCGGCAACTCATCCGGCCCCAGAGGCACCTTCACATCGGTGCGGTCAGGGCCGTAAATAGCCCTGTGCAGGGCCATCACCGGGGCCAGATCCGCGGGCAGTTCCGGCAGAAAGGTGGTAAACCTCATCCCACAGGTGGCCATATCGTAGGCAGGCACAAAACCGCACCGCTCATAAAACCGAAGCCGCCGCTGTCGTAGCGCATTCTCCGCCAGATCGTCCCCTTCCACTGGCCGCTCCGCCTCAATGAGCAGCAGAGACTTCCCCGCCAGCTGCTCCACCAGCATCCGGACAATCTGACCGCCCAGGCCTCCATTCCGCCGGGCGGCGGTCACCCCCAGATAGTCCAGCAGAATGCAGCTTTTGTCGGCGGGTTCCATCCAAAGGGTGGCGTAGCCCAGCAGGGTGTCACCGTCAAAGAGGCCCCACACCTCATAGCGTCCCTGGTCCACCAGGGCCTTGATGTCCGCCAAAGGCTTACACTCATTGGGTGGAAAGGCCTGGGTCAGTTCCTGGTCATACCAGTCTCGCAGTGCGCCTCCGGTCACAGGACGCAATTCCATAACTGCTCCTTTCAGCCTTTGGCCTCCGCCCAGCTCCTGCCGGCGTGGGCCTCGGCAATAAGAGGCAGAGCCAGCTGTACCACCTGCTCCATCTCGGTCTCCAGCAGGGTCTTGACCCGCTCGGTCTCCCCCTCGGGGCACTCAACGATCAGTTCATCGTGGACTTGAAGAATCAGTTTTGCCTCCAACCCCTCGACCCGCAGCTTGTCACGCACCCGGATCATGGCCAGCTTGATGATATCGGCGGCGGTACCCTGGATGGGCATATTCAGGGCCACCCGCTCCCCGAAGGAGCGCATATTGAAGTTGGAGGATTTCAGCTCGGGCAGCCAACGGCGGCGGCCCATGAGGGTAGACACATAGCCGTCTGCCTTGGCCTGCTCCACCACCTGGGTCATATAGGCGTGGACGCCGGAGTACTTCTCAAAGTACTTCTCCATATACTCCTTGGCCTCCGCCCGGGTGACCCCGATGTCCTGGGACAGGGAGAAGTCGGAGATGCCGTAGACGATACCGAAGTTCACCGCCTTGGCCCGGCGGCGCATCTCGTGGGTCACATCTTCAGGAGCCACTCCGAACACCTGAGAGGCGGTAACGGTGTGGATGTCCTCCCCGGAGCGGAAGGCGGATATCATATGTTCGTCTCCTGCGATGTGGGCCAGCAGCCGCAGCTCGATCTGGGAGTAGTCGGCATCCACCAGCATCTTCCCAGCCGGAGCCACAAACATCTTCCGCAGTTCCGCCCCCAGTTCGGTGCGGACGGGGATGTTTTGCAGGTTGGGCTCGGTGGAACTGAGACGCCCGGTGGCAGTGACGGTGTTCTGGAAGGAGGTGTGAATGCGCCCATCGGCGGCGATCACCTTGGTGAGCCCGTCCACATAGGTGGACTTCAGTTTGGCCAGCTGACGGTAGTCCAGCACCGCCTCCACAATGGGGTGCTTGTCCCGCAGCTTTTCCAGCACCTCGGCATTGGTGGAGTAGCCCGTCTTGGTCTTTTTCACCGGGGGCAGGCCCAGCTTGTCAAAGAGGATCTTGCCGAACTGCTGAGTGGAATTGATGTTGAACTGCTCCCCCGCCAGTTCGTAGATCAGGGCCTCATCGGCCTGAATCCGCTCATCCAACATCTGGCCGAAGGCGGTGAGGGCGTTCCGATCCACCAGCACCCCGGCGTGTTCCATCTCCGCCAGCACCGGGCACAGGGGGAGCTCCACCTCATAGTACAGCTTATCCATACCCAGCTCCGTGAGCCGGGGGGCCATAGCCTCCTTCAACGCGCCGATAAGGGCGCAGTGGGAGAACAAGGCACCCAGCACCGTTGCCTGATCGGCCAGAGGGGTAAAGGCATCCTTGGCCAGGTAGGTGTCCTTGGCCTTGGCATACTCATGGTTGAACCACCGCATACCCAAAGTCTCCAGCTCGTAGCTGCCGTCGGTGGGAGCCAGCAGATAGGCCGCCAGAGCCGTATCAAAGACAAAGCCGCCTCCCTCGATGCCCTCGTCCAGCAGCCGGGACAGCAGGGTCTTGACGTCGTGGGTATTCTTCTTGATATCGGGGGCAAAGAGGGCCTTGAGAACGTCGTTATATCCCTCCATCTGGTCAGCCCGGAGAATGGCGGCGTGGCTATCCTGCTCACCCTCCCAGTGCTCCACCACAACCACGTCCAGAGAGGGCAGGGCCAGCACATCCACGCTGTCCTTCTGCCGCCAGATGGACAACAGCTCCTCTGCCCGGTTCAAATCGGTGACATCTTCACTGGTGCAGGTGCCGGTAAACTGTTCCTCCTGCTGCACCTCCCCCTGGGGGGCGCTGAGGCCCAGCTTGTCGATCAGCTTATTAAACTCCAGCTTGAGGAAAAGCTCGTACAGGACGGCGGCATTGGGTTCCTTCCGCAGGTTGGCCTCGGGGGTGAAGTCGATGGGGGCATCGCAGTGGATGAGGGCCAGGTCGTAGGACATTTTAGCCTGGTCTGCCCCTTCGGTCAGTTTCTTAAGCACGGCAGGCTTGGCCTCTACGCTGTCCAGATCCTGATAAATGGCTTCCACGCTGTGGTAGCGCTGGATCAGGTCCATGGCGGTCTTTTCACCGATCCCCTTGACACCGGGGATGTTATCGCTGGTATCCCCCATCAGTGCCTTCAGGTCCACCATGTGGATGGGATCAAAGCCGTAGGCCTCCCGGAAGGCCTCGGGGGTCATCTCCTTGGTGGTGGTCTGGCCCATACGGGTGGACACCAGCTTCACCCGGGTGGTATCGGTGACCAGCTGGAGGGAGTCCTTGTCGCCGGTGACGATGACGGTATTCCACCCGGCAGCGGTATCCTTCACCGAGATGGTACCGATGAGGTCGTCGGCCTCCCAGCCATCCATCTCATAGCGAGGGATGTTCATGGCCTCCAGTACCTGCTTCAGGATGGGCAGCTGAGCCGCCAGTTCCTCCGGCATTCCCTTCCGCTGGGCTTTGTAGCCCTCATAGGCCAGATGGCGGAAGGTTGGGGCCTTCCGGTCAAAGGTGACACACAGGGCGTCGGGCTGTTCCTCGTCTATCAGCTTGAGCAGGATGTTCACGAAGCCATAGACGGCGTTGGTGGGGGTGCCGTCCTTGGTGGTGAGCAGCTTGATGCCGTAAAAGGCACGGTTGATGATGGAATTGCCGTCAATGACCATGAGCTTCATGAAAGGACCTCCTGCTGTCCGGTACTCCCGGACATAAAATCTCAGGATATAGTATACCAGCTTTCTCCGCCCCGTACAAGAGAAACGCCCGCCGGATCACCTCACAATGGTGACCGCTATGCGCGCCGAGGTCAAATACCCCTCGGCAGAAGCCAGCAGGATATAGATCCTTCTGAGACGGCGGTATCAGGAAGGTCCTTCCCCTCCGGCTTCAGGCATGGCTAACATTCCGCGCCCAATAGCGCCGCATATGTCGGCGCACAGACTTGCTCAGCGCAGGAATGCCCAGCAGTTCCAGTCCGGTCTGCCAGGTGCAGCCCACTTGTCTGAACAATACATCCAGCTCCCCGGGCAGCTCCTCCCGGCAGGGAGGCTGACCTGTCCGTCGGACCGCCGCGCAGTACTCCCCCAGTGTTTGTCGGGCATCCTCATCCAAGCATATACCCCGGGACGCGCACCGCTTCAGGAAGGGCAGGGTGTCCACCCGCTCGGGCCAGTCCGCCGGCCACATGCGCTCTGCCGCCTGCTGGCGGCTCCGGCCCCGTGCCCGCCAACAGGCATGATGGAGGGAACCAAAGCGCTTTTCCAGATACCAGCGGTAGACGCACAGCAACCGCTCCGGACGGGGCGAACCATTGCGCCCCTCCATGGTCTCCACCAGTGACTCCAATAGTTCTTCGTCGGAAAAGCTGGTATACACCTGTCTGCCAATGGGACATTCCGGGGAAAAATAGAGGGTAAGATCTCCATCCAGCTGCTGAGATAATCCGGGCGTATCGGCCATTTCCTCCTCCAGTTCCGCCAGCCACTGACGATATCCATTCAATTCCCGCTGGGACAATCTGTTCTTTCCGGTCCGTTCCATAGCTTTACTACCTCCCTGCCGCTGCAAATGGATTCCGGCGGGGACATCTATGGCCCAGGCCATAGCAAAAGAAAAGAGTTTCCCGGACGGGAAACTCTTTTTTCATCAGCTCAAACGCCTGTGCTGTCACGCGCCATTTCCCCGCCGAATATGCGCGTTACCGTCGCGGCTGGCTGGTCTCCTGGCTTGGATTCAACCTTACGCCCGTCTTCCCATCCGTACCCGGACAGTGACCTTATGAGCGCTCGTCATCCTTACAGTAGAGAGGGCTGCTGCGGACTTGCACCGCATTCCCATTGAAAGCTCCGCCCCTGAGGACGGACAGCTACCAACCGCTGATTGGATTCAGTTGTTGTTTCTATTATATCATCTTCGTCCGAAAATACAATGCCTACTTTGGTTACATCCCGCCGTAAGGTCCGTTCCACCCGCCGGGCTGAGGACGCTGAGGAAAGGCTCCATACACCACCCAGTTATAAAAATTGGCATTGGCCGCCCCCATATAGGGGCCGATCCACAGGCTCAGAATACCCAGGGTGAAGGGAGACAAAATCAGCCATCCCAGGAAGGACAGGTCCTGTACGAACAGTGCCATGATATTGCCCCGCATGGCGTTGCGGCTGTGGCCAATGGCCTCCAGGGCGCCCATCTACGGGTGGTCCAACAGAAAGTAGACCGCCAGCCGGTAACGATAGGATATGGCAATCATCCAAACCAGCATGATCAAAGCGCCGACAAAGATCAGGGTGACGCTGTGCATTAGATAGGCCAGAAACACAAAGCCCACATAGACCGCCATACCGATGAGCCCCCACAGGAACACGAACAGGGCCGACAGGAAATTCACGGCCAGTGCCCGTCCTATCGTATAAAAGCCATCCAGCAGATTTCGGTAGCTGGGACCTTCCCGCCGGGCCAATCGCAGGCTATAGGAGGTATATCCGTAATCCATCACCCAGCTATAGAGCGCCAGCAGCAGCTCCATGACCAAAATCACTGCAATACGCTGGGGGGTAAAAATGGCGGTCAGGATCTCTTCCACTTCATAGTTGGTCTCTGTTAGATAAAAATAGGCAGCCTGAAAAGGCTCAGATACAAAATTCAGCACCACACTGCTCAGTACACCGGTCAGTAGCACATACATCAGCGTCACCAGCATGGGGTGGGGATAGGCCCCCCGCATGGCATCCCGTGCCAGCCACTTGGACTCAGGACGGTTATATCCCATGGTACTCCCTCACAATCGTTTCTACCTTGTTGAGGAAATGATACCACATCATGTTTTCGATTGCAACCCGGGCAGCACCACCGTAAAGGTCACGCCCCCCGTCCGGTTGACCGCCCAGCAGCGTCCTCCATGGGCCTCCACCGCCGCCCGGACAATGGCCAGGCCCAAACCGGTACCTCCGTCCGCCCGGCTGCGGCCCTCATCCCCCCGGTAGAAGGGCTCAAACAGGCGGTCCAGATGTTTTTGCGGGATGACGGGGCCGTCGTTGTCCACGGTCAGCGTGATCCGCCGTCCCTTTTGGGCCAGGGAAATGGTCACCGCGCCGCCGGGGGTGCAGTGGCGCAGGGCATTGTCCGCCAGATTGTCCACCATTTCCTCCAACCGCAGCCGGTCCCCCAGCATGGATGCCGGGGCCAGTTGAGTACGCAGTTCAATGTTCTTTTCCTCCGCCAGCAGGGACAGCCGTGCAGCACCATTCTCCACCAGAGCAGCCAGATCCAGGGGTTCCCGTTCCACCTTGCCGCCGCTCTCCAGCCGGGCCAGGTCTATCAGGCTCCCCACCAGGGCCGCCATCCGGTCGCTCTCAGCCACCACGGTGTCCAGATACTGGCCCCGCTTGGCGGGGTCGATGTCCTCCCGCAGGGCCTCGGCATGGGTGCGCAGCACCGCCAGAGGAGTCTTGAGTTCATGGGCCGCCCCCCGGACGAAGGCCCGCTCCCGCCGGATGGCCCGAGTCTCCAGCCAGGCGGTGAACAGGGCCAGTGCCACCGCCGCCGCCAGGGTGAGCAGAGCCGCCGGCTCCAGGCCGGCCAGCAGGTAATCCCCCGGCAGGCAATAGTTGGAGGCCACCGGATGCACGCCGTACTCCCTCAGATCGGCGTTTCCATTTCCCTTGTAAATCGTGTAAGTTCCGGTGGAGTACGCGTACATCCACCGGGGATTGTCCGCTTCAACAGCGTCTACCTGCGCCACCATGTCCCGGTACTGCTCCAGCCGTCTCGCCGGCCCGCCCCGGCCCGTCAGAGCGGAGTAACATTCCAGCCATATGGCCTGAAAGGTCTCCGCCTCCCGATCGGGAAAGAGTTGGGCGTCGGAATCGGCCAGTACCACCCGCTCTTCCCCAAAGTGCAGAGTGAGGGTCCGGACATAGATCATCTCTCCCTCCTCCCAGCCGGTCAGTTCGATTTTGTCCGGGCCGATACCGGTCCAGAAGCTGTGGTCAGAGTAGCCGTTCAGAATGCGGGCGGCTGCCATCTGCCCCTCCTCGGTCAGAGCTGGGTCAAAGAGGAGATACCGCAGTTCCGTCGTCCCGTCCGGCTGGTACACCGCGCTGCGGCCTGCCAGCATCTGGCTCTGTCCCAGCCGCTCCCCCTCCTGGTCGTACACCCGCACAAAGAATTGCCCGCCGTACTTCTTCAGGGTATCGCAGCTGTTCATGGTCAGCATAACGGATAATTCGTCCTTCTCCCAATCCGGAATCTCCCCCTCCTCAGGCGGAGTGGGGATGGAAAAGCTGGTGGTTCCCTGGGTAATGGCATTGGGAAGCTGGAACCGCTGGCTGAGAATGTCCTCACTGCTCCACTGGTAATTGACCCAGAGCATAGCGCCTATGGCCACCCCCCAGAGGAGCAGAGAGACCAGCAGCGATTTGGCAAAGCATCTGAAAAACAGCCGTTTGTCCTTCATATTACTCACCCTCCATCCGATACCCCGCCTTGAATACCGTCTTGATCTGCTTTCCTGCGCTCCCCAGGGCGGAGCGCAGGCTTTTGATCCGCACATCCACCGCCCGCTGGCCTCCCTCGAAGTCGATGCCCCACACCTTGTCCAGCAGCTGGTCCCGGCTGAGCACCTGACCTTTGTTGCGGATGAGGCAGAGCAGCAGGTCATATTCCCGCTTGGTCAGGCTTACCGGCTTCCCCGCCACGGTGCAGGTACGCCCCGCCAGATCCAGGGCGATGACCCCGCACCTCAGGGTCTCGCTGTCTCCCGCTCCCCGGCTGCGGCGGATCACCGCCCTTGTCTTGGCCAGCAGCACCGCCAGGGAGAAGGGTTTGGTCACATAGTCATCCGCGCCCAGAGCGTACCCCTGAAGCACATCCTCTTCACTGCCCAGAGCGGTAAGGAAGAGGATGGGCATCCGGCTCTTGGCCCGTACCACCCGGCAGACCGAAAAGCCGTCCAGGTTTGGCATAAGCACGTCCAGCAGCATGGCATCGTAGTCGTGGTCCCTCAGCAAGTCCAGGGCCTCCTCCCCGTCCCGGGCCAGATCGCAGTCCAGACCGTGGGCAGTAAAGTAGTCCCGAATAATATCCCGGATGCGGGCCTCGTCCTCCACCACCAGAATATGGTCCGCCATGGCTCCCCTCTCCTTTCATCCACAGAGTAGCAGAAAGATGTGTCTATCTGATGTCAAAAAAGGCGCTGCAATGATATTGCAGCGCCTTTTAATTGTTCCTGCTTAGCCTCTCAATTCCAGAAGCTTCTGCTTCAGCTCGCCTTCGATACGGCCCAGCTCCGCTTCGGCCTCCCGGCGCTTCTGGGCGCCCTCCTGCTGGATGTTCATGACCTCATCCAGGGTGGAGATGAGCTGCTGGTTGGTATGCTGGAGGGTCTCCAGGTCCACCACGGAGCGCTCGGCCTCCTTGGCGGTCTCCAAAGTGCCCATTTTCAGCATATCGGCGTTCTTTTGCAGCAGTTCGTTGGTCATGTTGGTCACCGCGCTCTGGGCGGCGGTGGCCTGACGGGAGTGCTCCAGCCCCAGGGCCAGCACCATCTGGCTCTTCCACAGGGGGATGGTGTTCACCAGAGAGGACTGGATCTTCTCCAGCATCAGGGTGTCGTTGTTCTGGATCAGCCGGGTCTGGGGCCCCATCTGGATGGAAATCATCCGGGTCAGCTCCAGGTCGTGGATCTTCTTCTCAAAGCGGGTGCACATATTGGCCAGGTCGTTATAGGCCTGGGCGTCCTCCTGGGCGCCGCTCTGGGCCGCCTTCTGACGCAGCTGCTCCAGCTCTCCGGCCCGCACCTGGGCCAGGCGCTTCTTGCCCGCCAGGATATACATGGTCAGTTCCTTATAATATTTGGTGTTGAGGTCGTACATCTGGTCCAGCATGGCGATGTCCTTCATCAGGGTCACCTGGTGGGCCTCCAGCACCTCCACGATCTTATTCACGTTGGTCTCCGCCTTGGAGTAGGAAGCCTTCATGGCCTCCAGCTGGTTGCGCTTCTTCTTGAAGAAGCCGAAGAAGCCCTTCTCGTCCTCCTCGCCACCGAAGCCCTTCAGCTCCACCACCAGAGAGGACAGGGCCTGTCCCACCTCGCCCAGATCCTTGGTACGCACCGAGTTGAGGGTATTTTCAGAGAAACCGGCAATGTTCTTCTGGGCCGCAGCGCCGTACTGGAGCACCAGATTGGTATCGGTCAGATCGATCTTCTGGGCAAAGTCATCCACCATCTTGCGCTCAGCTTCGGTGAGCTGGCTTTCGTCCAACTGAATGGCCTTGGCCTCCTCACTGGCGTTGGGGTCCAGGCTCAACTGAGGCGCGGCAGGCGCTTCCGCTGCGGCGGTACCCAGATCCGGGGTCAGCGTCAGCTCCGGGGTAAAATCCATGTTGTCAGCCATGACTGCGTCCCTCCATATTCCATACCGGCAGCGCCGGCTTGTTCTTCCAAATCATTGTACCGTTCCCCCATTCCCCTGTCAAGAACACGTTGACTTTCCCTCAAAAAGTCAGTATCATTAAAAACATATTCCGATATTCCGTTTTGAGAGAGGAAGTCTTGCCCCATGCTCACCCTGAAAGAATTTAAGGAGGCCCGCAGCGTGCTCTCCGGGGTCATCCGGAACACCAGTCTGGTCTACAGCACTGCCTTTTCCAAGGCCACCGGCAACCATGTGTACATCAAGCCGGAAAATATGCAGGTCACCGGCGCCTACAAGATCCGGGGCGCCTACTATAAAATCAGCACCTTGACCGAGGAAGAAAAGGCCAAGGGTCTGGTCACCGCCTCCGCCGGCAACCACGCCCAGGGTGTGGCCTACGCCGCCCAGCAGGCCGGCGTGAGCGCCACCATCGTCATGCCCACCACCACTCCCCTGGTGAAGGTGAACAACACCAAGGATTACGGCGCCAAGGTGGTGCTCCACGGCGAAACCTTTGACGATGCCGCCGAGCTGGCCGCCAAGCTGTCCGCAGAGGAGGGCCTGACCTACGTCCATCCCTTCAACGATCCCGCCATCGCCACCGGCCAGGGCACCATCTCTTACGAAATCTTCCAGGACCTGCCCGACGTGGACGTGATCCTGGTGCCCATCGGAGGCGGCGGACTGGCCACCGGCGTGTCCACCCTGGCCAAGCTGCTCAATCCCAACGTCACCGTCATCGGCGTGGAGCCCACCGGGGCCGCCTCCATGAAGGCCAGCCTGGATGCCGGTCATGTGGTCACCCTGGACAAAGTGGAGACCATTGCCGACGGCGTGGCGGTCAAGACCCCCGGCGACCAGATCTTCCCCTACATCCAGCAGAACATCGACGACATCATCACCATCGACGACGACGAGCTGGTGGATGCCTTCCTGGATATGATGGAAAAGCACAAGATGATCGTGGAAAATGCCGGTCTGCTGCCCATTGCCGCCCTGAATCACCTCAAGTGCAAGGGCAAGAACGTGGTGCCTGTCCTCTCCGGCGGCAACATGGACGTGATCACCGTGGCCAGCCTGGTACAGCACGGCCTGATCAACCGGGGCCGGGTCTTCACCTTCTCGGTGCAGCTGCCCGACCGTCCCGGCGAGCTGCTGCGGGTGGCCCAGATCGTGGCCGAGGCCAACGGCAACATCATCAAGCTGGAGCACAACCAGTTTATCAACATCAATCGCCAGAGCGGCGTGGAGCTGCGGGTTACCCTGGAGGCCTTTGGCCACACCCACAAGCGGGCCATTTTGGACGCCATGTGTGCTGCCGGCTATCAGGCCCGGGAGTGCCACACCAACGACTTCTATAATTAAGCGGACCGGCCCCCGCAAGCCAACTGTGTCCGGGGGAGTATACTCCCCCGGACACTATATGATGCGGCGCGCGATTCCGGAGCATGGACCGCCGGGCCGGCAACCCGTGGGTACGCGGGGGAGCGGCGGGGCCCCGGGCGTCATCCGCTTGCTGTATCTTATGTTCCCAACTTTCCCTTTGCCCCGGCCCATCCGCCAACGAGGGACAGGCTCTTTGCCCGTTCTCCCCATCTTTTTTGATAATGGAGTGGTAAATGATGATCAAGATCGCCCCTTCCATCCTCTCCGCCGATTTTGTAAACCTGGAGCGGGATATCCAGCGGGTATCCTCCGCCGACTGGCTCCACGTGGACGTCATGGACGGCTGCTTTGTCCCCAACATCACCATCGGCGTACCGGTGGTCCAGTCCATCCGCAAGTGCACCGATATGTTCCTGGACGTGCACTTGATGATCGACAAGCCGGTGCGCTACATTGAGGCCTTTGCCAAGGCGGGGGCCGACCTGCTGTCGGTCCACCTGGAGGCCGACCACCCCACCCGTATCGCCGAGGCGCTCCGACTCATGGACGAGTTCGGGGTGAAAAAGGCGGTAGCACTGCGGCCCATTACTGCCGCCAGCGCCATCCTCCCCTACCTGGAGAACCTGGATATGGTGCTGGTCATGACGGTGGAGCCTGGCTTCGGCGGCCAGGCCTTTATGGAACACCAGCTGGACACCATCCACCAGGTCCGTACCCTCATCGATCGCTATAATCCCGCCTGCCGTCTGGAGGTAGACGGCGGCATCAGCCCCAAAACTGCCGGGAAGGTGATCTCCGCCGGCGCCGATACCCTGGTGGCCGGTTCCGCAGTGTACGGAGCGGTGGACCCCGCCGCCGCCATCGCCGCCCTGCGGGAGGGCTGACCATGCCTGCGCCCCTGACCGACCGGCAGGCCAAAGGCCTGGGCATCACCACCCGTCATGAGCGGATGGACAACGGCGAGCTGCGGTTCCGGCTGTGCGCCTGTGACGGAAGTTCCTACATCCGTACCGAGGCCAGCGACCAGAGCGGCTGGCAGAACAGCCACCTCCATCGGTATGTCCATGAGCTGAATGTGATTCAGCAGGGCACTATGCTGGTGGTGGAGGAACGGGACGGAGCCCTTATTCCCCGGGTGCTACGCACTGGCGATTTTTATCTCTGCCCGCTGAACGTGCCCCACAACTCCTATATGCTGCCGGGCACGGTGGCCCACACGGTGAAGTACGGCCAGGACCTGCCCGACGTGGACTGGGTGGCCTGTCCCTGGCTGGACCCCCGCTGCCGGGCCCTGGACGTGGACGCCCTTGTCCGGGCAAGTTCCCCCTCCCCGCCCGGCAAACCCGATCTCTAAGAAGGGATGTTTTCATCTATGCAGTATTTTCCCCCCGCCCTGGAGCAGCTGGTGGAGCAGTTCGCCCGCCTGCCCGGTATCGGCCGCAAGAGCGCCCAGCGGCTGGCCTTCTATGTCCTCTCCCTGCCGGAGGAGGACGCCGTCGCCTTCGCTGAGGCCATCACCGAGGCAAAGGCCGCCATCCACTGCTGCCCGGTCTGTCAGAATTTCTCCCAGGGAGACGGCCTGTGTCCCATCTGCCAGGACCCCAAGCGTGACCCCTCAGTCATCTGCGTGGTGGCAGACCCCAAAGATGTGGCCGCTATGGAACGCTCCCGGGAGTATCCCGGCGTGTACCACGTCCTTCACGGCGTCATCTCCCCCATGAACCATGTGGGGCCCGATGAGCTGCGGGTAAAGGAGCTGGTAAACCGGGTGGCCGAAGGCGGGGTCAGCGAGGTCATTATGGCCACCAACCCCGACACGGAGGGAGAGGCCACCGCCATGTATCTCTCCCGTCTGCTGCGCCCCTTCGGGGTCAGGGTGACCCGGCTGGCCTACGGTATTCCGGTAGGCAGTCATCTGGAATATGCCGACGACGCCACCCTTATGCGTGCCTTGGAGGGCCGCCGGGAAATGTAAAAAAGAGTTCCGCGCCAGTGGCGCGGAACTCTTTTTTATTTCACCATCAGCGATTAACAAACAGATAGGACCGCTTTTTGAAGTATACAATCTGCAGAATCAGGATCAGCACATTGACGGCCAATACAATCAGCGGTATCGCCATAGCTTCCAAAATATAATTGCTGGGAACATGATAATTATTTAACCGACTAGATATAATAATTAAATTGGTTGCCAAAAACATTATGGGCAAGCAGTTTAGGATCAGGTACAAAACCCAGCCACCTGATTGGAGGCGAATCATTTTTACCCATGCTACCAACATCAGCACACCAAATATTGCAGCAATAAGGCCAATCAATGCGAGAGAATCAACAAAAAGCGGAGTAGCCAGCATGATTATGCCAGCAGGATTACATAACAAAGATGGGAATTCACCATAATAGTAATATTCGAGCCCCAAGCCAAAACTCATTCCGGTTCCAGAGATTGATCCAGCAATCCCCAGCAATACAATACCAATAATGAGATAGAATAGTGCAGTGGGAATCATGCTAAAGTAAATCTGGAACTTGTACCAGTTCATAGGGCAGCCGTAATCGATGCGGCCGTTGTGATAGACTGGCTGCCTCCGCTCCTCATAGGGGGAATTGTAGGCACTCTGCTGGGGCGCAGACTGCCAGCCGCCCTGATAGCCCTGCTGGGGAGCACTCTGCCAGCCGCCGGGTTGCTGGTTATTCTGCCAGCCGCTCTGCTGCCAGTTATTCTGCTGCTGCCAACCGGGTGCACTCTGCTGTGCGCCGTTCTGCCAGCTATTCTGCTGCCAGCCGGGAGCAGACTGCTGAGTGCTGCTTTGCCAACCACTCTGCTGCCAGCCGCCGGACTGAGCGTTCTGCTGGCTGCCCTGCCAGGAATTCTGCTGGGGCTCCTGCTGAGAGGCACTGGCTTGCCAGGGGCTCTGGGTTTCCTGCTGCGGAGCGGAAGCCTGCCAGGGACTCTGGGCTTCCTGCTGCGGGGCACTGGCCTGCCAAGGACTCTGGGCTTCCTGCTGGGGCGCGCTGGTTGCCTGCCAGGGGCTCTGAGGCTCCTGCTGAACAGGTTCCGGCTCGGCCTTTACCTGCTCCACCGGCTCCTCCGGCACGGGGTTAAAGGTACTCCAGTCAAATTCATCGTTGGACGGGGTGTTCTCCGGCTCCGCCTGGGGCACGACAGTCTCAGGCTCCTGGGGCGGAGTCATATCCTGCCGGGGCTCCTCCGTGACAACGCCGCCGGACTGCTTCTTTCCACAGGCAACACAGAATATGCTGCCGTCCGGGATCTGAGTCCCACAGTGTTCACAATACATATGCTTTTACTCTCCTCTACACTCTCTTGCGGTTGCTGGGATATCTTATTTTATGTCATCTTTCGACGTTTGTAAACCCATATCTTTCACAAATTCTCCAGCCTTATCCATCTGTCTCGTCCGCTGTCACGGCTACCTTGATTACGCCGTCCCGCCGGTTCTCAAAAAGCTCATAGGCCTCCTCAATGCGGCTGAGAGGATAGGTATGGGTGATAAGGGCGGTGGTATCCAGCTTCCCCTGCGCGATCAGATCCAGCGTTTGGGCACAGTTGCAGCCGTCCACCCCGCCGGTCTTGAAGGTCAGGTTCTTGCCGTACATCTCTGGCAGGGGCAGCACCTGGTCCTTGTCATACAGGGCCACCACCGTCACTACGGCATTGGGCCGGGCGCACTGCCAGGCCAAGCGGAAGGTATCCGGTCCGCCCGCCACCTCCAGCACCACATCGGCGCCGCCATGGTCGCTGTGAGCCTGCACAAAGGCCTCCGCCTCCTCCGGTCCTACCGTCAGCACACCGGGATAATGTGCCTCCACAAAGGCCCGGCGCAGAGGGTCCCGCTCGCACAGAATGATCTGTCTGGGACTCTGAAGCTGGACGCACTGGAGGGTACACAGGCCGGTGGGGCCGCCGCCGATGATGAGCACCGTGTCCTCCGGGCTGATCTCTGAAATATCCGCCGCCCAGTACCCGGTAGCCAGGATATCCCCCACAAAGAGGGCCTGCCGGTCGGATACCTCGTCCGGGATCTTGTTCAGTCCCTGGTCTGCATAGGGTACCCGGACATACTCGGCCTGACCGCCGTCGATGCGGCAGCCCAGGGCCCAGCCGCCGTCAGGATCGGTGCAGTTATTGACCCAGCCGTGGCGGCAAAAGTAGCACTGGCCGCAGAAGGTCTCCACGTTCACGGTCACCCGGTCGCCGGGTTTTACCGTGGACACCCCGGCGCCTATCTGCTCCACGATACCCACCATCTCGTGGCCCACCGTGATACCGGGCACCGCCCGGGGCACCGAGCCGTGCTTAATATGCAGATCACTGGTGCAGATGCTGGACAGGGTAACCTTTACAATGGCATCCCCGTCCTCCATCAGCTGGGGTTTGGGCTTGTTCAGCAGGGCAAATTTCCCCCGCTCCACATAAGTATAGGCCAGCATGACTCCCCCTCCTTTTTGCCACAGTATACCATATTCCCAGCCATGATGCAAAAGGGCGTGCCGCAAATGCGGCACGCCCAATATCATACTTCTGTTTCCGGCTCCGGCCAGGGCAAATCCACCAGGATGGGCTTGTGGCCCACCGCCGGCAGAAAGCGGTCCAGAAAATCGGACCGGGTCAGCTTGAGGGTAGAGGTGGAAAAGCAGGGATGACCACTGATAAAGTCTCCTTCCATCAGCTCCCGGTCTATCACCAACTGCACCTTGCCCTCCTTTTCGTGCATCAGCTCAAAAGCGCTGGCAGAGCCAGGGGCAGCCCCCAGCAGGTCCATCATATGCTCCGGCGTGGCAAAGGACAGCCTGGCACAACCCAACTGGGCGGTGACGTCCTTGGTTTTGAAGGGCTTGTCCCCCGGCATCATCAACAGGTAGAAGTCGGTCTGCTTCCGGTTGGTGAGCAGCAGGTTTTTGCAAATGGGAGCCCCCAGCACCTGCTCCACCGCCTTACAGTCCTCCATGGTGTTGGCATAGTCATGGTCGCACCGCTGATAGGAGATACCCAGCTTGTCCAGATAGGCATACACTGCCATCTCGTTGGGATGGCGCTCCTCCGCGGGCGGACCGCTGTATACGTTGGGATCTACCACCATGGCTTACACCTGCTCCAGGGCGTGGGCCACGTCCTCCAGAATATCGTTGATATCCTCGATGCCCACGCTGAGGCGCACCAGGTCGGGGGAGACGCCGGCGGCGGCCAGCTCCTCATCGGTCATCTGGCGGTGGGTGGTGGAGGCGGGGTGCAGGGTGCAGGTCTTGGCATCGGCCACATGGGTGGCGATGGAGGCCAGCTTCAGACCTGCCATGAACCTGGAGGCCGCCTCACGGCCGCCCTTCACGCCGAAGGACACCACGCCGCAGGTACCATTAGGCATATACTTCTGAGCCCGCTCGTAGTAGGGGTCCCCCTCCAGGCCGGGGTAACGCACCCAGGCCACCTTGGGATGGTCCTTCAGGAATTTGGCCACGGCCAGACCGTTCTCACAGTGCTTTGCCACCCGCAGAGGCAGAGTCTCCAGGCCGATGTTCAGATAGTAGCAGTTCTGGGGAGAGGGAATGGCGCCCAGGTCCCGCATGAGCTGAGCGGTGGCCTTGGTGATGTAGGCCCCCTCCAGACCAAAACGTTCGGTGTAAGTAATGCCGTGATAGCTCTCGTCGGGGGTGGTCAGACCGGGGAACTTATCGGCGTGGGCGGTCCAGTCAAACTTACCGGAGTCCACAATGGCGCCTCCCACCGCGTTGGCGTGGCCGTCCATGTACTTGGTGGTAGAGTGAGTGACAATGTCGGCCCCCCACTCAAAGGGACGGCAGTTCACCGGGGTGGCAAAGGTATTGTCGATGATGAGAGGCACGCCATGGGCATGGGCCGCCTTGGCAAACTTCTCAATGTCCAGCACGGTGAGAGCCGGGTTGGCGATGGTCTCGCCGAACACCGCCCGGGTCTCCGGCCGGAAAGCGGCATTCAACTCCTCCTCAGTGCAGTCCGGGTCCACAAAGGTAAAGTCAATGCCCATCCGCTTCATGGTCACGGCGAAGAGGTTATAGGTACCGCCGTAGATGGAGGAGGAGCAAACCACGTGCTCTCCGCAGGAGACGATATTAAAAATGGCATAGAAAGAAGCAGCCTGACCAGAGGAAGTGAGCATAGCCGCAGTGCCTCCCTCCAGGGCGCAGATCTTGGCAGCCACATGGTCATTGGTGGGGTTTTGCAGCCGGGTATAAAAATAACCGCTGGCCTCCAGATCAAAGAGGGCCCCCATCTGCTCTCCGGTGGCATACCGGAAGGTGGTGGACTGAACAATGGGGATGTTTCGGGGCTCTCCGTTGCCGGGGGTGTAGCCCGCGTGGATACACTGAGTACTGATACGGTGCTGGCTCATGGGCTGATTCTTCCTTTCTTTGCGTGGGTTACAGTGCTGGATCTCATCACACACTAATGCTATGAAGCATCAAATAATATGTGGTATGGTACACCCGGCAACGCCGGTTGTCAATACTTACCCTTCCGTGCCCAGGGTGGTGTCCGGGATCAGGGCCCGGTCCAGAGGCAAGCTGCCTACAGCAGGTGCCGGCTCTCCATCGATGTAGAGCTGTACCGCCTCCACCCCATCCAGTTCGCACAGGGTATTGACCATGGCGTACACCATCAGGGCCGCCGTTGTTTCACTGCCGGGCAGCCCCTGGATAAACTCAGGAGACAGATCCACCAGACAAACACCGTCCTCTACCTGAGCCGACAGGATCTGGCTTCCCTGGGGCAGGCAGGGACTCAGTCCTGCCTCTTCCGGCCCCTCGGCCCAGGCAGACAGCACCGCCTCTACCACAGTCTGGTCCACATTCTTGATGATCTGGCGCCGTTCCACGCCCAAATCCTGTCCTCCCTGCCGCAGATACCACAGATCCACACCCAGGGACATAGGCTCATCCGCACCGCCGGCCAACAGAATATCTTCCGCAGACAGCTGTTGAATAGAGCGATAGGGCAGTTCATGGCCCTCCACGGTCACATAGACGGAGTCCACCTCCTCCAGCTGACAGAGGGTCAGGGTCAGGCAGGCGTCAGCCAGGGTCAGGTTGACACCGGAGAGGCTGTAATATTGGTCGGACAGGTCCAGATGGAGTACTCCCTCCTTCAACTGCCAATCCAGCAGCTGCAGGCCGCTGGGGAAGGGGGTGGTCAGCTCCGGCGACTGGGGCTGCTCCAGCAGCAGTTCCATCAGGCCGGGAATGGTCTCCTGTCCCTGAGAAAGAACCCGGCGCTCCCCCTCTACCGCTGATTCTCCCTCCTCATTGGACAGGGCAGAGTAATAGATCACATAGCTCTGGCCATCCTGCTTGCCGGATCCGGCCTCCTGGGCAGCACATCCACTGGCGGTCAAAAGGGCGGCACAGAGCAGCACCGATATGCCTCGCTTGCTCACGGTTCCTCCCCTCCCTTCTCCGTCCAGCAGGAAAATCGCACTTCAAAGCAGGTGCCTTCCGGCTCCCGCCGCCGGGCGGTCACGGTACCGCCGTGCTGGCGCACCGTATCCCGGACAATGGACAGGCCCAGGCCGGTACCGCCCGCAGCCCGGGAACGGGCCTTGTCCACCCGGTAAAACCGGTCAAAAATCTTGGGCAGATCAGCCTCCGGAATACCCACGCCGGTGTCCTCTACCAGCAGGATCACCTGATCTTCCTCCTGCTTCAGGGTCACGGTCACGGTGCCGCCGGGCAGGTTGTATTTCACGGCGTTCTCCATCAGGTTAAATGCCACCTGATACAGATCGTCCTCGGTGGCCCGAATGATACATCCACTCTGGAGCGACAGCTTCAGCTCCACTTCTGCCGCTCGGGCCAGCGGGGTGAGCATATGCTCCACCCGCTCCACCACCGTCTTGACGTCCACCGGTCCGGTATGGATCTCATGGGCGGTGTCCAAACGGGTGAGGGTGAGCAGCTTTTCGGTAATACGGGTGAGGCGCTCGGCCTCGTCCCCGATATCAATGAGAAATTCCCGGGCGGTATCGCCATCCATGTTATCCGCCTGGAGGATAGAGTCGGTCAGCAGGCGGATGGAGGCCAGCGGTGTTTTCAGCTCATGGGAGGCGTCGGAGACAAAGCGCCGACGCACCTCCTCCGTGGTCTGGAGCCGCCCGGTCAGTTCGTTGAATTCGTCGGCCAGACGGCTGAGCTCGTCCCCGCCCTTAACGGTAACCCGGTGGCTGTACTCGCCCTGGCGCACCGTATGGATACCCCGCAGCAGCAGGGCGATTCGCCGGGTCAGGGCTTTGGAGAACACCACGCCCATCGCCGCCGTCACCACGCAGATTACAATGGAAATGGTCCGCAGGTTGTTCTGAATGCTCTGGAGCAGGGCCCCCTGCTGAGCGTCGTACTCATAGAGGTAAACCGCTCCCTGAGTCATGGAACGGTAGGTCACCGGAACCGCCGCCCGGCTGCACAGCGCCCCGTCCTCATACTCCGATCGGAACACATCATTGCCCTGCAAAGCCGTGACAATTTCCCAGATCATGGCATACTGACCGGCGGTATCCGACCGCTGGCTGCCCTCCTGAAAGTCACACAGCACCAGGCCATTGGGATCGGTGACCACCACCCGGGTCACCCCCAGGCTGCCCAGCAGCAGGCTGACCGTCTTGGTGGCTCCCTCCTGGGTCAGGGCTTCCGGCCCCGTAGCCAGGGCGGAAGCCAGCACTGAGGCCTGGTTCTGCAGGGAGGTCTGCTTGGACTGGTAGGCCAGAGTCTGGGTCACCATCACCGGATAGGTGTTGAGCAGTACCACCACCGCCGCCACAATGACCAGATAGGTCATGGCGTACTTAACCCGGAGGGATCGCCAGAAGGGCACTCGTCTGGCCCCCTCTTCTCTCTTCTGATTATCCATTCTTCAAATAATAGCCCACGCCCCACTTGGTGAGGATGTAGGTCGGATTGGCAGGGTCCAGTTCCAGCTTCTCCCGCAGGCGGCGGACGTGAACATCCACCGTCCGGTAGTCACCGGCGTACTCATAGCCCCACACCACGTTGAGCAGATTCTCCCGGCTGTACACCCGGCCTGGATTGCGCATCAACAGCTCCATCAGGTCAAACTCCTTGGCAGTCAGATCCACGCTCTTGCCGTCCTTCCAGGCCGCCCGGGCATCCGGGTCCAGGGTGATGTGCCCGATGACCAGCTTGCGGCCACCGCCCATCTGCTGGGCAGCCATGCCTGCCCGGCGGAGCAGGGCCCGCACACGGGCTTTCAGCTCCAGGATGTTGAAAGGCTTGGTAATATAGTCATCCGCCCCACATTCAAAGCCGATGATCTTGTCGGTGTCCTCGCTGCGGGCGGTGAGCATGATGATGGGCACGTTGGAAAACTCCCGAATCCGCATACAGGCCTGAAGTCCGTCGATTTTGGGCATCATCAGGTCCAGGATGATGAGGTCGAAGCCGCCCCCCCGGGCCAGCTCCACCGCCTCTTCCCCGTCGTAGCCCACTTCCACCTGGTAGCCTTCGCTCTCCAGGTTGAACTTAATGCCCTTGACCAGTACCTTTTCATCGTCCACAACCAATATTTTCAAGGCAGTTCCTCCTTTTTTATTCACGAGACGGTAACCATATCAATCAGTCCGCCTAAAATGCCCTCGCCGATGCCGTCTACCCGGGTCAGGTCCTCCGGCACCCGGAAGGGGCCGTTGGCCTCCCGGTCGGCGACGATGGCAGCCGCCCGCTTCTCGCCAATGCCGGGCAGTGTCATCAATTCCTCCATTGTGGCGGTGTTCAAATTGATTTTGCCGGAGGGCGAGGCCGCAGGGTTCTCACTTTCCGGTGCCGGAGTCCCGGTAGCTACCGGGACAGCTGACGGCTGGGCAGAGGTGACTGGAACTGTGACGGCGGTAGGTTGCGCCAGCAAGTTCTCTGTCTCCACCCGTACAGGTTGGGCGCTGGAAGCGCCCCGCAGAAACCAGCCCGCCGCAAAAGCCGCAAAGGCGGCGGCCAACAGGAGGGAAATTAGGCCTTGTTTTAAAAATTGCAGAGTATTGCATCATTTCAACAAAATGGCGATAGCGCCAATGTAAACGAAGGCAAGGAATGAGGAGTCGAGCTTATCATAGCGGGTGAAAATCCT
>NZ_NFIL01000060.1:0-10024 GCF_002161755.1 Flavonifractor sp. An4
GCAGATGATGTTACGCAAATTGTCGCAACCAACGAACAGGGCACGCACTGCGTTGTAGTCGATATTATCGCCTATGATGACGGTCTCGATGTTGGGGTTGTTGCGGAACGGGGTGATTTCTAACTGGGAATGTTCGAAGTTCAGGAAGTTCATCTGGGTCATGGACTTTCGTGCGTTGAACTGCATGGTTTCGTCGACACCGCGGTTAATCTTGGCTTCGACTTCTGCGTCAGTCCAATCGTTGGTAATGACCAGCACACCGTCATGGAGCACCCACTTGATGTTCCCGATGGGACGCAGTTCGTCGAGCGTATGAGTCTCTCCGGTGCCGCCTGTGATAGTGTCATCAACACCGTTGATGATGGCATATGCGCCAGTGGCTCGGATGCCGGTGTAGAACGAACCATAACCGCTTCCGGATGCAGAACCGGGTGCTCCGGATGTGAAGATAAGGTCATTATACAGGTCACGGGCCGCAGGGTCGGTCAGGGTCAGGTTGCCACCGAGGGTCGTGTTACCCTTGATGTAACCTTCATACAGAATGTCGTTGTAGCCGAGCGCACCGCCGAAGGCTGTGACGGTCAGGGCGGGAATCAGCAGAGCAGTTGCGAGGGCGACAGATAACGCTTTTCGCCTTTTGTTCATGGGTGTTTTCTTCCTCCTTTATGATAGAAAATAGGCGCTGACGCCGGGGAAGCTGGTTTCCGACAGGGCGGCCTTGGGGAGAGGCCGGAAAGGCCCCTCCCCGGACCGCGCGGGGTCTGCCGGAAACGCAAAAAGCGGTGCCGAGTGCAAAGGACCCAACACCGCCTGAATCATTCAGAGCGTAACACAATAGGCCCTACATTCCCCATTTTCCCTTGAAAAATCCAAGGGGCATGGGTATAATAAGGCTACGGTGCAGTCGTGAGACTGTTGTGTTGAGTGGTACCGTCACTCATCATAGGCCCGTAGGGTGCTACCAACACCCTGCGGGCTGCCGCTTTTACTGCGTTTCCAGCATCATTTTATACCACACCGCCTGGAAAATCAAGTGGTTTCCCGTATTTGCAGGCATGGTATCAGCCGATCCTTCGGCTCCAGCTTCGACTCTACACTGACGCCGGCGGAGTCGGCGGACATTTGAGGCATGGGGACCGCTTCCCCCCCCCAGGGGAGGAATACATGGGGATGCGTCCCTCGCGGGCGTGTCCTTGGCCTTGCCGGGGGTTTTTGACTTCAAGACCCCTGGCGCGAAAAATGGTGCGGTAGGCGACCCAGCCTACCTTATATATATTTATATATTATATGTATCACGAGATATGATCCGCCACAGGCGGGCAAACACAGGACGGGATGGGACGATGGTATGTTCCACCCCGTCCTGTGTTTTTGTGGGCACCCGCAGACGCCGTAGGCGGCAAGGGCAAGCGACGGCCCCAGCCGGAGCGCAGTAAGGGCCCCGCGATCTGCCGCAAGGCAGGGCGCGGGGTGACGCTGCGGCGGCGGGCTTGCCCGGCGACGTGGCGTCAGTCCTGCCGGCTGTGCCGGCCACGCAGACGGTGAAACCGGCGGCGTGTCAGGACCCCTTATGCCCTTTTTGCTTTTTTCGCCGTTATGCCGCCGAATGGCGGTGGCGGCGAAAAGTAGCCCATATATGCTTCATTTTCGTTTGCGAAAATGGTAAAATCCCGGATCAAAAAATGATGAATTTCAGCATTTTGCAGATTCGGGATTTTTTGCGGCATATATGGGCGTATTTTGGAGCGGAGCGACGGCAGTTTTCATCATTTTTTCGTGTCACATGACACGCGTGCTGAAAACTGTATCTGGCCGCAATTTTGCGCATTTTCAGCAAATTTCCAGTGGGAGGAAAAATGCAGAATTTCATCTTTTTTCCTCTGGCTGGAAATTTTGGCCCGCTTTTGCCGTGGCCGCACCGGGAAATGGAACGCAGTCCAGAAGAAGTTAAAATTTTTTATGAATTGTGTTGACATTTTAATTTTAATGATTATAATATAGAATAACAGGCGGGCTGTAAATTGTAATAAGAAATTACGATGTGGCCCGCTATAATAGCAAGTATCGCAGCACAAGTTACGGCCGATAAGCCAGATACAGGGCGCTGGCAGGGGTTTCGATCCTTGTATAATCAAAGGAGGAGATTGTCATGAAGGAAATGACAGTCCGCCCTGTATCTCCGGCCCAGCCTGGGACCCAGGGCAACAACATGAGGCCGCAGGCCCTCTCACCAACGCTGGCGGCACTTTTGTTGGACTGCAAAGGAGCCGCAGAGTTTGCGGCAAAGTACCCGAGCAGTCACCGAGAAAAGGCCGAGGATTGGGTTACTGTCTCAGATATCCCTGACCGTGATATCCGAGATGGTAAAATCATCCATGCACTTATCGCCTATGAGCTGGAAAGGCTTGCCGGTCATAACCCTGAGCCACTTGATATGCTACATGCCTCGTCAAAGGCCCAAAAGATCATCGACGCTTGCGTGGGGCGAGTCAAGTCGGCGTATCTGGCTGAGCAGACATGCGACACCCATCCGGTACTGCTGCCTGAGCATCGTGTGGACTGTCTGGCTGCGTGTGGTTTGCCCGATACGTGTACCGGGTACTGCGACTGTGCAACCGTGACGGATAAAGTGCTCCATGTCTACGAGTTCAAGGCCGGCATGGGCCCCATCTACTACGAGCAGGCGCGCGACCGATGCCGGCTATACGGACTTGGTCTAATCAGTGAGCATGGACCCCGGGAAAAAGTTGTTCTGGAAATCATAAAACCCGGCATCAGCTTTGATCGGCGTATCGAAACGACTCCGGATGAATTGCTTAGATGGGGCAAGGAGACCATGGTAGCCCTGGTACGCAGTGTGATGCAGGGCGAGCGGACATATCGCCCTGGCCCGTACTGCAACGTCTGCCCGGGACGGCCCCTGTGCAGGGCGTGGGTAACGCAGTTGATCGCGTCACTGGACAGCCGGTATGAGAGTTTGGCGATGGTATCGCCCCAGCAGTCACCCAGGCTCAACGAGCAAGAGGTTGCGGAGTTACTGACCATGGCAAAGGATATCGAGTCCTGCCAAAGGCCCCTGGAAGAGTGGGCCGTCGGTCACATCCAGCGCGGGGGCACCATCCCCGGCTTCCGGTTGGGCCACAACCCCGGCAATCTGCGTTTCTACGACGAGGCGGTGGTGCGGGAAATCCTGGAGGCGCATGGCCTATTGGCACAGGCGCAGAAGTTGCGTACCCCCTTTGAGATGCGGCGGGCCATCGGCAACGACGCCTATGAGCAGCTTGTGGCTGGTTATGCCTGTCGCACCCCAGGCAAGGATGTCCTCCGCCAGGATGATACCGCCGTCGGAGGGCCGGCACAATGACGGACTACGAGGCGTTTTTGGCACAGCATCAGTCGGACATCGAGGCGATGGAGCTGCCTGGTGCGTATGGGCAATATGTCCATGTAGCCCACGCGCAGTTACGGTTTTTGCGGCTGTGTCGGCCGGAGCCGTTTGAGGGCGGGTCGATGGCGAAGCACTCTGCGGAGGTCATCATCGACAAGGAGACCGACAGCGCCGCTGTACATACTATCGAGGATGCGATACAGTATGTTTTCAACGAGGCGCTGGCGGACTATTTGGCGCGATACCCTGCACGACAAGGAAAGGTGCCTCTAAGCTGTGTATCGTGTGTCCATGACGGCGATGTGGCTACCGCTGCGGCGGGAAGATATTTGCGCAACAGGTATCGTGTCGGGAAAATCTACTTTACCGCGAGAAACAGGCGTATGCCAATCACGGTGGACGCCAATGGTGACTATCTGCCGCCCGAAGACATCAATGAAGCTGATGACGCAAGCGTGATCTTGTGGTTTTACTCGTATGTTCGGATGCACGAGAGCCATGGTGATACGATTGGCGTCGGGTGTATCCTGGTTGCAATCCAGCAGCCTGGCATCTCGTAAACAGAAAATGCCCCGGTCCGGCCGTCAGGTCATGTGGCCGGCCGGGCCGGGGCCGCGTTACACTGGAGGATAATATGTCAGAGTATCATAATCCGCCTGTCGGACCTGATATTTCGGCAGGTGCGTCCCGCAACTCTGAGGAGACTTATGGGCTGTCCGAAACCAATCCAATCGTTACTGGGCCGGACACTATCCTGTACGACCTCTCCCGCGTTGAGACGGGGACACGCTACGGGGGCCGGCGGCAGCGGTGGAGCGCATATTTTGCCGTTCCTACAAGCGGCAACGCCCAGCTGCTGGCGGACGCCCGCAAGGCTATGTGCAATGCGCTCTATCTCCGGCGTGGCCGACCGGTCACTGGGCGATTTGGTTATCTTCCAAGCGGCAAGATGCCGTCCTGGTACGAGACCGATGGGCCGGCTAATCTGGGCGATCCCGACGCAGGACCGGTGCGGACAGTGGAGATGCGGGCTTATGCCGATGGCAAGCACTCGCCCGAAATCGTTGACGCGCAAGGCCACCCAATCACGGACCTGGACACAATTTTCTTGGACAGGCGGACGAGAAAGAACCGTAGAGCACTCCATGCACAAGTAGCGTTTTACTACGAGCCCTATTGGGGGTATGGAGTTCAAAATGTTTCCCGCCGCCTGATAAAAGTTCAGATTTTTGGGGTATAAACCCCGAAAATGTAATCAAAAGGAGTAATTATTATGTATATTCCCAAGGAACAAGTCATCAAGGAGGTCACGGCCCAATACCTTGATACACTTGATGTGACGAACCTCCCAGCTATCCCCGAAATGGTCGGGCAGCTGTTTACAACTACAAATGATCGCTTGCGGGCCATGAATACAAGTATGCCAAAGGGCATGACCTACCGTATGATTGAGCACATTACCAATTACCAGGCGGCTCAGTTGCTGGCCAAGGCGGAGGTTATTGCCCTGGTCCAGTGCAGCGACCGGCGCAACACCTCGGACCCGCTCCCCCTCGGCATCTACCAAAAATCAGGACCCAATCAGGGACTGTACTCGCTTCTGGACGGCGATCTGGACCGAATTATCCTGCAAATGCGCCCCGGGGCGTCGGAAAAGGACATCCGGGAGGTCAGGATGATATTACGCAACACGGTCCCCATCAGGCAGCGGACGCCGGACCGGGACCTTGTGCCGGTGGCCAATGGCATTTTTGATTATCGGAGTCAAGTTTTGATGCCGTTTTCGCCCGATTATGTGTTTTTATCCAAAATTAGTGTGCCTTACAACCCTGCCGCCCAAAATGTTGTCATCCACAATGACGAGGATGGGACGGACTGGGACGTGGAGAGCTGGATGAAGGAACTCTTTGATGACCAGGAATTGGTAAATCTGCTTTGGCACATCATCGGAGCTGTGGTTAGGAGTAATGTGGGGTGGGGACGCACTGCCTGGTTCTATTCGAGTTGCGGCAACAGCGGGAAAGGCACGATTTTGGCCCTGCTCCGGGCTCTGGTCGGCCGTGAAAACTGTGTTTCTGTCCGACTGGCGGATTGTGACAAAAATTTTGCCCTGGAACCGATCATGCACGCGGTGTGCGTTCTGACTGACGAAAACAATGTGGGCGAGTTTGTGGATAAGTCGAGCAACGCCAAGGCCCTTGTCACTGGTGATAATGTCTCCATATCCCGTAAGTACCGTGACGCCGTCGAGTTTCAATTTCGTGGGTTTATGATCCAGTGCTTCAATGATTTGCCGCGGGTAAGGGACCGGACGGACAGCTTTCTGCGGAGATGCCTAATTATCGAGTTCGACAAGTGCTTCACCGGGCGGGAGCGGAAGTACATCAAGGAGGACTATTTGATCAGGCCCGAAGTGCTGGAGTATGTCCTGTACCGGGTGCTGACAGTAATGCCGCAATATTACGAGCTTCCAGTCCCGGCTGCGTGCAAGACGGCGGCGGATGGTTTCAGTGTTGCAAATAATCCGGTGATGGAGTTTGCCCTGGAATGCCTCCCGCAGCTGGTTAAATATGATGTATTTCCTTTCGAGATTTTATATATTTTATACAAGAACTACTTAAAGGACAACAACCCGTCAAGCACGCCCCTGGGGAAAAATACATTTATCACAGAGCTCACCAGGGTCGTGCAGAAACCGCCCCTCGCGGACGAATGGATGTATCCCGGTCGGGGAGCTAACAATGACCACATTAAGGTGCCCTTTGGCTATGACCGCGGGCGAGAAGAACTGCTTTGCGACTATGGCATAGCATTCCCTGGGGAGTATATCGGGAAAAGGGTAACCGGCATTGTACGTCGCAACCCGGTCACTGTGCCTGCCCAGTCTGAGCCGCCGACGGCGTAACAGTAAATCACCGAAAAAAATAATGCTCCCGCAGGTATCTCATCACATAGAGATGCCTGCGGGAGCATGTTCTTTTTTGGGGGCCGTGATCTATCGGCTGTCCGGGACGTTGTTGCCGTCCTGCTTCCTCCGCGAGCTGGAGCGGGCGTCTGATATAAGCAGTAGGACCACGATGGTCAATATGATGCCGATGCCTACTGGCGTTCGGATAATGTTGGCAATGTAGCCTACGCCGGGGATGTGGGCCAGGTACACACCGGTGATGTTATCTTCCGCGAGAAGGAGTCCATCGTCCACAGGGTTTGCGTCGCCTTGGGTGAGGACGCCTTCGTCGAAGATGGCAACGATGCGATGAATGACCTGCATGTGGTCGTAGGGACGGTCGTAGACGACGATGTCGCCCACCTGGAGGCTGTCATAGTCTACATGGGTTGGGGACTGTTGCGGCCTGGAGAAACTCCTTGGCTGGATTTTTGCTGCGGGATGTCGTACTACCTCCTGTTGGCGTGGCCTCGATTATTTGTTCCTTGTCCATGTTTTGTCGCCCCCTTTCAATTTTTTTATGTTGTTTGTGAACCCTATCATAATACAGTTGCGGAAGGTCTGCAAGAGTGTTCTCGCTATGATTTGCCCTCCTTCCACCATTTGTGCAACCCTGTCTCCATAAAATACCGTAGGGCGTGGGAATATGCCCCCATGCCTTTGTCACGCATAAACATATCCAACTCCACCCTCTCCATCGGGGACAGATGGATAGTCACGGTATAAGTCTGCCTCTCTTGAGCCTCTTTTGCCGCCCCGGACTGTGGCCAGAACGGCGCGACCCCGAAGCGTTTTGCATAGGGCAAAAGCCGGTCTGCCCGGATGCCCAGCAGCTTGGCGATGCGGGCTTTGTCTCGGATCGCATGAGACGCGGCCAGTTCCCGCATCCGGGTCTCCAGTGTCAGCGGGACTGGTTCCGGAGAGAAAAGCACCTCCGGCCCCTGCCCCAGCATGGTGGTCAGCAGGGCGTATTCCTCGGCAGAGTAAATCAGATAGTGCCGCAGACGCAGGGCATGGGCCTTGGTGATATGGTCGCCAAAGTAATGCTCCACCAATTTATGCCCGTACTTGTTTACCAGGGCGGCGTATAGCTTGTCAACATCAAACGACTGCTTGCGGATGCTGTCCTCATTGAGTAGGCCGGCGTTCTCCATGGTACGGGCCAAGTTGTCCGCCTCGCGGTTTGGACTGAGGTCGTAGGGCATGGTCAGGTAGGTGCAGAGGGCGTCGGTCAGGGCAGATTCGTACTCCAGTGCCCCATAGTCTGGCTGCGCCCAGTCCTGCCCATCCAGTGGCAGATACTGTGCCCCCAGGGGCCGGGTGTTGGGGATGGGCTTGTCCAGGAGGCGGCAGCGGTGGCGTGGGCACAGGGGCATGAGCCCGATCTGGTGCTCCCGGTGCCAGTATGGTTCGCCGTAGGTTTGGGTGTCCTCCCGGACGCAGACAGGACAGTAGCGCATGGAGCGGGGCTTGATGTCCCGGGTGGCCCGCAGATACCGGGGCCGCATGTCCTCACCGTTCAGAAACGCTTCCAGGATGGCGGCTTTTTTCTCCTGGGACTGAAACCGCATCAGGAATGGGAGCAGAGTGTGTTGCAGGGCGACCTCTTGGGCGGACAGGAAACCGGACGGCAGCTGTTCCAAAATCTTGTGAATACTTCCGTTCGGGAAAAAGCTGCCCACATCCGTGTCACGGGCATTGCCGAACAGGGCCTCCATAGTGGTTTGCCAGGACAGGGCGCCG
This sequence comes from Flavonifractor sp. An4, assembly GCF_002161755.1. Taxonomy (NCBI): domain Bacteria; kingdom Bacillati; phylum Bacillota; class Clostridia; order Eubacteriales; family Oscillospiraceae; genus Flavonifractor; species Flavonifractor sp. An4. Next base: position 8,079 of record NZ_NFIL01000060.1, read on the forward strand.
CTGTGCGTATGGTAGCGGGCGATCACGCTGTACCAGAGCTCGTCCGGGTAGGGTGTTGGGAAGAAACTAAGCACCTGTGAACACCTCCAGGAGTCCAGCTTGTTCCAGGGCGGCAGCCGCGGTTTCCGGGTCCTGGCCCGCCGCCGCCAGGGTCAGGATGTCGTGCTTGTCCCGCTTGGCCTTGGGCCGTCCACGGGGCACCGCATAGAGCCGGCGGACCGATTCCGGCTCCAGGGCCTCTGCCGTGTCTGCCTCGGTGTCTGTTTCGGCGTCCTCGTCCGTATCGCACACGGAGAAGTCGGACAGGTAGGTCCCCTTGGCGTAGGTCTTGGGGACGACGATGTTGAGTGTCTCCACGGCCTTGCGTATCAGCTTGTCGTCCAGCCGTGCTGCCCCTGCCTGGAGTGCCTGCACCTGGGCCTCGCAGAAAATCTTGACGATGTATGCAGGGATGCCGCCGGACAGGTCGTACATCAGATTGACAAGTCCGTCTGCGAAGTGGGCGCGCTCCGGGGTGTACTGATACGGCCACAGTTCATGTAGGAAGCGGCGGTAGATGCCGTCCGGGCGCATGGGGAGCAGACGCAGGCCCCGGGTCCGGCGCTTGAGGTGCTCCTGGGACAGAAACAGGTCCTCGGCGGACGGGGTGCCCACATAGTAGATGCTGGTACACGCCTCGTTGGACAGCTCCACCAGGAACTTGATGAGGGCCTTGCTCTGTTTGTTACGGGACGCGGTGAGGATGGCGTTTTGTATCTCGTCGATCACAATGAGGCCCACATGATGGGTCAGACAGAGTATCTTCACCCGGGTGGCCAGCACGGAGGCGCTGGGCAGGCGGGCTACTCGCTGGTTCAGGTCACTGTAACTGCTTCCAATGGCCCGGTCGATGGCTTCGATGATGTTCAGGGCCAGGGTCTTCACGGAGCAGTCGCCGGGGCACTCTACCATGAGCCATGTGACCTGATTGCAGTAGAGCTTGCTGTCTCCATACTGGCTGTGCCGGATGACTTGTGGGATCTGGCGCAGACACCGGCGGATGGTGGAGGACTTGCCGATGCCCGGTACACCGAGGATGGAGCCGCTGTCCGTGGAGGTGGCCACGGGGAGCTGCGCCAGGGCCGCGCCGTCCCCCTGGTGGATGGCGTGAACCCGGCGGATGCTGTCAATGGTGGCGCTGGCGGTGTAGGTGCTCTCCATGGAGCAGTAGAGAGTGTTGTAAATCACGGCCATGTAGTCCAGGGGAACGAACACGGAGGAGAGGGCGTTGAGACCCCGCCGGCGGTCCGAAGGTTTGAGTTGGGCGGCGTCTGGCTGCGGGGGCGAACAGGCAAGGCGGCGGAACAGGGCCTCTTTGGATAGTATCTCCGGCATGGCCTCCAGGAACGGGTTGGGCTGTGCGCCGCTGAGCTGATTGGGTGTGTAGACGGCATCCACTGCCGGCTGGTCTGGATATTTCATTGGTGTTTCCTCCTCTCCTGGGTCCGGTGGGCCTTGATGTCCGCGCCGGTCTGACGCCGGTCCGCCTCCGGTCTGGCCTCGTCCCGGATGGCAGTCAGCTTCTGGAGCAGCTCCACCCGGCCCTCGTCCTCCAGCTTCTGATAATCCCGCTTGTGCCGCCGGTCCGCCTTCCAGTACAGCTCACTCTCCGCCCTGGCCGCGCCGTCATAGGCGGCATACTGCGGGGCGAGGCGGAAGGGGACATAGGAGCCATCCAGCACCAGATAGATTTCCCCCACGCTCTGCCCGTCGTAGGCGATGGACACCTTCTGTCCGATCTGCCGCTGGCCAGTCTCCGAGGTCAGGAAGCCGCCGTTGACATAGAGGAGGTGGTCGTGGCTGATGCCTTTGCGGGTCAGTTTGCAGGTCTTTCGGGGCAGGCTCATGTAGTAGACCTCCTGGGGATTCAGTTCCAGCAGGGCGGACTTGCCCGCGGCGGCGTAATA